>JAQBPF010000414.1 GCA_028287665.1 Deinococcus sp.
CTGCACCATTACGACGAACTGGGGCTGCTGAGGCCATCGGCCCGCACGGAAGGCAACTACCGCCTGTATTCGGCGGGCGACATACAACGCCTGCACCGCATTCTGATGTTCCGGGAACTGGGATTGCCCCTGCACGATATTCGCGCCGTGCTGGACGACCCCGACGCCGACGAACTGGAAACGCTGAAGCTTCAGCGGAGTTTGTTGCAGGAACGGGCCAGACGCAACCAGGCCATGCTGGACGCCCTAAACACCCTACTGGCCGCCGCCGAAGGAGAGAAGATCATGACCAAAGAAGACCTGAGCAAGTTGTTTGACGGCTTTGACCCCGCCGAGTACGAGCAGGAAGCCAAAGACCGCTGGGGCGAAACCGACGCCTACAAGCAGAGCAGCGAGCGCGTGAAGCGGTACACCAAACAGGATTGGGAAGGCATCAAGGCCGAGATGGCCGCCATTACCGCCGCCTACATCGGCCTGATGGACGCTGGAACGCCGCCCGATTCGCCCGAAGCCAGCGCTGTGGTTGCCCGGCACCACGCGCACCAGTGCCGCTGGTACTACGATTCCTCACCCGAAATGTTCTCCAACGTCAGCGAAATGTGGGTGAACGATCCCAGATTCACCAAAAATATTGACAAGGCGCGGGCAGGCTTGGCGGCTTATCAGGCGGCGGCGGTGCAGGCATGGGCGGAAAAACAGGGTGTGGGACGTGGGTAGTGGGTTGTAGGAACCACACAACACCCAATAACACCAAGCACAACAAACACAACGGCGGGGAACTGAAATCAAACTCCAGTTCCCCGCTTTTCCTACCCCCCACATCCCACACCCCACAACCCCTAAATCACCCGGCGTGAGGCCAGCGCTTCTCCCCGGCTCACGCGGCGTTCCAGCAGCCGGATCAGGCGCGTGAGAATGAAAGTCAGGAGGAAATAGACCACCGCCAGCACGGCATACACCTCGAACTGGCGGTAAGTGACGCCCGTGATGTATTTGCCCTGCGCGAACAGTTCCTGCAGGGTCACGGCGCTCGCCAGACTGCTGCCCAAGATCAGGCTGATGAATTCGTTGCCCAGGGCAGGCAGGGCCACGCGCCACGCCTGCGGCAGCACCACAAAGCGCAAAGACAGCCCCCGCGAAAGGCCCAGACTGCGGGCGGCTTCTAGTTGGCCCAGTGGCACACTGTTCAGGCCGCCGCGCACGATTTCGGACGTGTAGGCCGCCGAATAGAGGCCCAGCGCAATCACTGCCGCCGGGAAGCCGTCCAGCGTGAGGCCCAGCGCAGGCAGGCCGTAATACACCACCGACAGCAGCACGATCAGCGGAATACCGCGCACCACCTCCACATAAACGTTGCCCAGCACGCCCAGCACGGGCACCCTGAACACGCGCACCACGCCCAGCAGGGTGCCCACCACCACCGACACGCCCAGCGCACACAGACTGACGGCCAGCGTAATCCCCAGCCCCGACAGCAGCAGGCGCGGATACTCTCCGGCAAAAATGGTGCGGAAGCCTTCTAACACATCGGTCATGGATTGCCCTTCTTGATGACCAAGCAAAGCGAATAAAGTTGGACGGGCGCGGCCATCAGATCAGGATACGGGGCGGCGGGCGGGATGGGGCGGCAGCAGTCTGGTGGAGCCAAAGAAACGGCCCAATACCCCCCTCAAAGCCGCCCCAACATGTACTCCAAATCAGCTTCGGCTCACCGCAGCCTGACACCAGATGGATAAAATGGGGGCGTCGGACTGCTGCACGCGGGCCACGCGCCGCAAAAGCGCCCAGCCCCGTGACCGTTCCTGCACGAAATACGTGCGGCGAGACTGTGCAGTCTGCTCTCCCCTCCAGCCCAAGCCCTCTTGCGGGTGCGGCCTACAAGGAAGCGTGAAAGTACGTGTTGGTAACAATCTCTTCTAGGCAGAACAAACGGGTTGTCTTGTGGACTCAAGCACTGTTCCCCGCTGCACTGATTGACTGGCTCTACGTCCGTTCCTGGACTTAGCGGGTTTATAACCCTGCCGTCACGCCTGCCGCAACGATATCTGGCAGGCACATACAAAAACTATTAGCTTGTTTTGCAAGTCGCCCAGAATCCCATCAACCGAGGATTCGGGCAAAGGATTGGTGTAGTTATGCGGTCTTGGATCGCGCTGTTTACGGCCATCACATTTGAAGTGACGGGCACATTGTCGTTGAAACTTTTCTCTATGCATACGCCGGGGCTGGAACTCCTGATCACCTACGCCTTCCTCGCCGCGTCGTATGTGCTGCTCTCCAAAGCCTTCCGGCAGATTCCGGTGGCGGTGGCGTTTGCCGTGTGGGAAGCCGTGGGTCTGGTACTGATTACGGGCCTCGGTGCCCTGTTGCTGGGCGAACACCTGACGCTGACGCATGGGCTGGCGCTGCTGGGCCTCGTGCTGGGCGCAGTATTGCTGCACCGGGGCACGGTGGAAGCCAGTGCGGAAGAACATCCGTCGGGATCGGCGGCCCGCGTTCTGGTGGGTGAGGCCGCATGACCCCGTTTGCCCTGCTGCTGATCGTGGGTGCGGTGGCGCTGGACGTGGCGGCCAACGTGCTGCTCAAGCGTTCGGATGGGTTCCGGCATAAGGGGCTGGGCAGTGCGGCGGTGGCGTTGGTGCTGCTGGCCTTTACGCTGCTGGGCGTGGCCGTGCGCGAAGTGCCTGTGGCTGTGGCCTACGCCGCATGGGGAGGGCTGGGCATCGTGACCACCGCCCTGCTGAGCCGCCGACTGGACGGCACACGCCTGACGCCTATCGCCTGGGCAGGCCTGGCCCTGATTCTGGGCAGTGTGGCGCTGCTGCATTCGCACGCGTAAGGGCGGTCTAAAGGTCTAGGGTCTGAGGAAGGGCAATCGCGTTGCTCATGTCCCCTCACCCCGCTGCGGTGCAGCGCCCCTCTCTGCTGCGCAGCTCTGCGAGTCCCACAAGGGGCGAGGGCTAAAAGCTGTGTTTGGCTCCCTTTCCCTTGAGGGGGGAGGGCTGGGGAGGGGGTGAATGAGCGCCAGCAATTGCCCTGCTTGGACCCTCAGACCGTTGACCCTTAGACCCAGGCCCATCAGACTCAACCCGCTCCCCCCAAAACCTGAACACCCTGCCATCAATCCCCCGTCACATTGCCCCGCTAGACTCGGCTCATGCTGCGTTTTGCCCTGCCTCTGTCTGTGTTGCTTGCCGCTTCCGCCCACGCCGCGCCCGTTCGGGTGGAATTCTGGCACGCGATGGACGGCGTGCAG
>JAQBPF010000440.1 GCA_028287665.1 Deinococcus sp.
CACCATCAATCTGGCCACCGAATATCAGAACTTTGAGGCGGGCGTGAAGACCACCGGAGCCTCCCTGAAACTGCTGACCAGCAAGGCCGCCAGTTATGGTGGGGTCAGCGGGCAGGAACGCGAGTACGCCTTGACCCTCAAGGAAGGCCAACTGCGTCTGCGCGTGTGGTACGGCAACGGGGCCAAAAATATCTACTCCTTCCAGCTGACCGATACGCCTGCCCGCTACGCGGCTGCCACTGCCACCTTCAGCAAAATTCTGGGCAGCGTCCGTTTCTGACACAACTGGTGTGCCGGAGCGGTGTACGGTAAGCCATGCAGCGCAATCTGATCACCACTCTGGCGTGTCTGTCTTCGGCCATCCTCGCTTCGGTCGCGTGTGCAGGCAATCGGCTGGAGATCACGCGGGTCGCCTTCTCGCCCTCCAGTCACCGTGTCTCGGCCGTCACTTCCGGTGAGCTGGACGGCAGTGGATTCGGGGCCGCTCAGGTTGATGTGCTGAATACCCTGACGGGCGCTCCGATCTACAGCGCCAAAAGAGACGCCGAAACAACGGCTGCGGCCGTGAGAGCGCAGTTGTTGGCTTCTTCCGCTGTGGTCAGGGTGTTGGCTCAATCTGGCCTGAATCCGGGCCTGACCTCCACGCCGCGTTACCGCCGGGTCTATCCCACGGCCTATGCCTCCTGGTCAGATGGAATCGGGGCCGGACAGAGCCGGACCACGTCTGTATCGTTGTGGACAGCGGGGATTTTCGCGCCCATCAAGCTCAGCGTGTTCCGGCTGCCGTCCAACTGCCCACAGGATTACCTGAACCCCGGCGATGTTCCGTCCGGCTTCCGCCTGAGCGTGCGGGGGCGCGTGGTGTATCAGGACAAGGTGCTGCCTGCCTCCCGAACCTGCGCGGCCCGCTATAGCCTGGAGCGGGTGGATGTGCGTGGCAACCGCGCCCTCTTCACCTTGCGGGCGTATGGGCCGGGATTTGAAGGCCCGGACGCCGATCCGGTGTTTGTGGCTGTGCCCCTCAACTAGGCCTAGAGCTGGCCGGTTACTCCCTGCATCACCTTCCGAACGGCGTCCAGTTCATCTTTGTTGATGGAGTGGCCCAGCCCCGGATACACGCGTGCATCTACCTGTGCGCCGCGCGATTTGAGGTGGTCGGCACTGGCCTGAAACCGGCTCAGGGGAATGTGGGCATCGTCGGGCGCGACCCCCATAAATACGGGTGTGCCTGCCAGATCGCCGCTCTGGTTCAGCGTAATCAGGCCGCCGCTGAGCGCCACCACACCGCCCAGGCGTTGCCCCTGTGCCGCAGCGCGGCTGGCATATTCCAGTGCCAGACACGCGCCCTGCGAAAAGCCGCCCAGGACAACGTTCTGAGCTGGAATACCCTGTGCTTCCAGGGCGTCCAGCACCGCGCGCACGCTGGCCAGTGCCTGATCCAGATGGGGCTGGTTCTGGGCTAGGGGAGCCAGGAAGGACTGTGGATACCAGCTGTTGCCCTCGGCCTGGGGGGCCAGGTAGGCAAATGCACTGAGGTTCAGGTCATCCGCCAGAGTCAGAATGTCGGACGCCGTGCCGCCCCGTCCGTGAAGCAGGACCATCGCCACCCGCGCGTCGGCCAGGGGACGGCCAGCCGTATAGACCTGCACGCCGCCGTCTGCCTCTGGCTGCGCCGATTCCGGTTCAGATGCGGCACTCAGGTCGCGGCTGCCAATGGTGACTCCATATTCGCGGCTGACGATTTTGGGCACATGGGCCTCGATTGCTGGGCGCTGGGCCTCGAACCACGCGGGCAGTTTCAGGTGTTTGCCCAGCTCACTCACAGGTTCGTCGTCTGGGAATCCGGGGGCATCGGTGGCAATCTCAAACAGGACGCCGTTGGGTTCCCGGAAATAGATGGAATGAAAATACTGGCGGTCCTGCACAGGCGTGGGCCGGAAGCCTGCTTCGGTCAGCGAGTCCAGGTAGGCCAACTGCTCGGCGTCGTTGCGGGTCCGCAGGGCCACCTGATGTACGCTGCCTGCCCCAAAGGTGCCGCGTGGCTGGCCGGGCCGGGCCACCACATCCACAAACAGGCCCACGCCACTGCCACTGCCCCGGAAGCGGGTGCGCTGGCCCGCGCTGTCCTGCTCCGTCCCCTCTTCTGTAAAGCCCAGTTGCCCCACCAACAGTTCCCGCACAGGTTGGGTGTCACCGACCCAGGCTGTAACTGAGTGAAAGCCGCGCAGTTCATGTTCGGCGGGCACGGGTGAATCCGGCCAGGGCTGCACGGGTTGACCGTCATCGAACACCAGCTCGACCCAGGTGCCGTCCGGGTCTTCCAGTGTCAGCACGCGCTCGCCAAATCGCAGTTCTTCCTTCAGGGCAAAACCGTCTGCGGTCAGTCGCCCGCGCCAGTAGCCCTCAGAGGCACGCGGCGCGCTGTAGGCGGTGGCCACGACCTCCCCGTTCCCGCGCACGCCCTTTTTGGCACCGGGCCAGGGAAAGTGCGTCATGATCGTGCCGGGCTGCCCGGTGAGGTCGCCGTAATACAGGTGATAGGTGCCGGGATCGTCAAAATTGACCGTGACCTTGACCAGCCGTTGCCCCAGGGTCTGCGAATAAAAGTCAATGTTGCGTTGAGGGTCTTGCGCCATCACAGTGACGTGGTGGAGCCCCTGTACAGGCGAAGTGCCGGGAGCCGAGAAGGAAGTCTGAGAGGTCATGCCACTAGAGTAACTTAACATTGAACGATTTTAAAGATGGGGCTGGAGTTGGATGTTTGTCGCCTGAACGAACGCTGAAGACTGGGTTCAGGGGTTGGGCAAGAACAACAGGCTGGGCAGGGCAGAAGTCTGGTGGCGAGTCATCAGAATGGGAGGTGGAGGCCCAAGTCAGCACAGAAGCTCGTGCGCGGGGCTGGGAGGAATTCTGTATGAGTGACCATCATGACCGCCACAGCCCACCGACTTTTGCGGGGCGTCTCAACCGTCTTGATACTGCCATCGTCGGTTGGTTCGGACGGCACGGCATCACGCTGCTTCGCCTCTCGCTGGGCCTGGTCTTTTTCTGGTTCGGTATTCTGAAATTCTTTCCCGGCCTCAGCACCGCCGAAGGGTTGGCGACCCGGACCATTTCGGTGCTGACCTTTGGCCAAGTGCCTGCCCCCGTCAGCTTGCCCGTGCTGGCTTTGTGGGAATGCCTGATCGGCCTGGGCCTGCTGTCGGGGCGCTTCCTGCGGGCCACCCTGTTGCTGCTGTTCGCGCAGATGGCCGGAACCTTTTTGCCTCTGCTGTTCTTCCCCTCCGAGACCTTCAAAATTTTCCCCTTCGTGCCGACTCTGGAAGGGCAGTACATCATCAAAAACGTCGTGATCATTTCTGCGGCGTTGGTGGTGGGGTCTACC
This sequence comes from Deinococcus sp., assembly GCA_028287665.1. Taxonomy (GTDB): domain Bacteria; phylum Deinococcota; class Deinococci; order Deinococcales; family Deinococcaceae; genus Deinococcus. Next base: position 3,386 of record JAQBPF010000440.1, read on the forward strand.
GCACGTGGCGGACGCCTGATCACGGACCGCAGAGCCGCGCGGGTGGCCGAAGACATTCAGGCGCACCGTTCGTAAACGGCAGTCGGAAGTGGCTTCTGGGTGCACAGCAACAGAAGTTCAATCCGAAGGAACCCAGGGGTCTCCGGCGGTCACTGGAAGCCGCTGGGTTCATTCAACCGGACAAATTGTACGGTAGACGCTGTTCGCTCAACTCACCTTACGGATTGGTCCCCGTGGGCTCCACAGTTCCTGCGCCCCGTTTGCGCGTCTTTGGGTGCGTCTTGTTCTCGCGGTCGGCGAGGCCCAGGCCCAATTTGCGCGTCAGGGCCGCCAACTGAATCAGTTCTTCCGGTGTCAGGATGGTAAAGACGTCGTGGATGCCGTGCACATGCTGGGGCAGCACGCTTTCTATCAGGGCTTCCCCTTGCGGCGTCAGCGACACGTTCACCACCCGCCGGTCCACCGGGTCGCGGTCCCGGCGGACCAACTGATCGCGCTCCAGATTGTCGATGACCATCGTGAGATTGCCGCTGGAACGCAAGATCTTGTCGGCCAGTTGACGCTGGCTCAGGGGGCCGAGGTGATAGAGGGCTTCAATGACCCCAAATTGGCTGATGGTGAGGTCGTAGGCGGCCAAATGGCGGTTGGCGGCAACCTCGACGGCATGCGCGGCACGCCAGAGCTTGATGTACGCCTCCAGCGCCCGGCGCTCCTCGGGCGTTCCAGAGTAACGGGTGGGCATATGAGGGTCATCCTCAGGGCCAGCGACCAGAAAATCAAGCCAGAATGCCCAGAGTGGTGCGACCACCTTTCTGACCTGAGGCGGCACAGCAGGCAAAAAAGAGGCTGGGGACGCCATAAATCAGCGCAACCAGCCTCTTTTTGTGCTTGATCCAAACGTGATTAGGCTGTTTGGCCTGCCCGGTACTCTTCGGTGGCCAGCCGGATACAGGTGGCCACTGCTTTCATGGCTGTAACCACTTCGGCTTCGGGTGGGCGGGTGGGGGCCAGGCGGATATTGCGCCCGGTTGAATCTTTGCCGTCCGGAAAGGTGGCCCCGGCAGGCGTGAGGCTGACACCCGCTGCGTCGGCCAGTTGGATGACCCGCGCCGCCACAGGCTCGGTGGTATTCAGGCTAATAAAATAGCCGCCCTTGGGGGTGGTCCAGCTGGCGTACTCGCCCGTTTCGCCCAATTCCTCGCCCAGGGTGCTGTACACCGCGCGAAACTTGGGTGCAATCAGCCGGGCATGGTCGCGCATCAGGCCTTCGAGTCCGCCCCCGTACTGGGCCAGGAAGCGCACGTGGCGGGCCTGCTCCAGCTTGTTGGGACCGATGCTCTGTGCGTTCAGGTATTTGGCGGCCCAGGCGATGTTGTCTTCGCTGCTGGCCACAAAGCCGAGGCCGCCGCTGGCAAAGGTGACCTTGCTGGTGCTGGCGAACACAAAGGCGCGGTCAGGAAATCCGGCGTCGCGGCAGAGGGTGACAAAGTTGACCGGAGTGTCCTGGTCGATGTCGGAGAGGTGGTGCACGCGGTAGGCGTCATCGGCAAAGATGGTGAAATCTGCCGCCGCCGCCTTGATTCCCGCCAACTTGGCCGCCTTGGCCGCGCTGATGCTCTCGCCGCCCGGATTGGAATAGGTGGGAACAAACAGCACGCCTTTGACCGAGGCGTCCCGGCCCGCGATCCGCGCAATGGCGTCCACGTCGGGGCCATCGGACTGCATGGCCACGGGCAGCAACTCGAAACCCAGCGTTTGCAACAGCAAAAAGTGACGGTCATAGCCGGGCACGGTCACGATAATCTTGGGTTTCTGGCTGTCGAGCAATTTGACCCAACTGCCGGTGCTGCCGCGTACGCCGTGAAGCAGGGCAAAACTCAGGAACAGGCCCTGCAACTCCAGGCTGGAATTGTTCCAGACCAGTACGTTTTCGGCCTTGACATCCAGATAAGCGGCAAACAGCGCCCGTGCACTGGGCAGCCCGTGGACGCCGCCCGGATAGTTCCGCAGGTCCAGTCCGTCCTCGTGGGTGTCGGCGGCTCCAAGCGTGGTCAGCAGGCCGTTGGACAGGTCAAAGTCGGCGTCGCTGGGTTGCCCACGCTGCATATTCAGCTTGAGCTTTTGTGTCAGAAGCTCTGAATAAGCGGCCTGTGCTTGCGCCAGGCCTGACTGCGCCGAGGCAGAACCGGCTGGGATGGTCGCGTCCGTTGTCATGCCTTTAGGGTAACGGTCTGAACCCGGTGCTGCACCAGGTTATGTAGGGCGGCTGGGTCACTTGCCCCTGAACTTCGGGTCTTTCTTGCTCGTCTGGCGGCGTAACGAATCTGATTTTTGTTAATATTCTTACATCTCTCCAGAGATGACCGACCTATGCTTCTTGGCGCGTCCACCCAAGGGCGTTTGAATTTTTCCCATTTCCGTTTCTGTTCACCCTTTCTATCTGTCCTTTCATTCTGCCGCAACCAGCGGCCCCCCCAACAGGAGAATTTCCAATGCAATACGTTGTTTCCCGGCCCAGAGTCGGTGTGTTTATCGACACCCAGAACCTGTACCACTCCGCCCGCGATCTGCTGGAGCGCACGGTCAACTTTGAAACCCTGATGCGGGTCAGCACCGACAACCGTGAATTGGTGCATGCCATCGCCTATACCGTCGAGCGCGAGAACGAGGCCACCGCCCGGCCTTTCATCTACAAGCTCTCCACGTTGGGCTTCAAGGTCCGCCGCATGAATCTGACGCTGCACCACGTCACTGAGGGCGGCAAGGCCATCTATGAGGGCAACTGGGATATGGGCATCGTGGCCGATATGGTGCGCCTCTGTGATCATCTGGACGTGATCGTGCTGGGCAGCGGCGACGGCGACTTTACCGACATCGTAGAAGTGCTGCAGGAGCGGGGCAAGCGCGTGGAAGTCATCTCTTTCCGCGAGCATACGGCCCAGAAATTGATCGATGCCGCAGACCGCTTTATGCACCTGCCCGACATCGAGGGCGGCCTGATGCCCGCCCGCCACAAGCCTGCCCGCGCCGAAGAAACGCCCGCGCTGGAGCCCTGAGCGCAGCCCGCTGAACCATGTCTGATCCTCCCCTCAACCGAGATGCGTTGGACCCCGATGCGGTTCTGGCCCACCTGACCTTCGATCTGCCGCAGGATCGCATCGCTCAGTCGGGTGCCGAACCCCGCGACAGTTCGCGCCTGATGGTGGTGGGCGAGCCGATACAGCATCTGACGTTCCGCGATCTGCCCGCATTGCTGCGCTCCGGAGACCTGTTGGTCTTCAACGAAAGCCGCGTTATTCCAGCGCGGGTGATGGCCCGTAAGCCGCTGAAAGACGGCTTTGGCGGTGGTCAGGTCGAGGTCATGCTGCTGCGCGAAGAGGGCCGCGCCGACCTGGGGCCGCACATCTGGTCGGCCTACCTGAAACCCGCCCGCCGCGCGGGGCCAGAACTGCTGCTTGGTCCCCCCAACTCCCCCCACCGCGCCGAAATCGTGGGTCAACTGGAGGACGGCGCACGCCTTCTGCGCTTCGCCTACGACATCAAGCCGCACCTGGACAGCATCGGGCGTTTGCCGCTGCCGCCCTACATCGACGCGGGCGACAACGACGAACGTTGGCGCGAGCGCTACCAGACTGTGTACGCCCGCGAACCCGGCAGCGTGGCGGCTCCCACGGCGGGGCTGCATTTCACCCCCGAATTACTGGCCGAGTTGGACAGGATGGGCGTGGGGCGCACCGCCATCACCCTGCACGTGGGCGCGGGAACCTTCCGGCCCATTTCCGGCAGCGTGGCCGACCACGTGATGCACGCCGAACGCTATTCCATCAGCGCGGCTACCGCCGAGGCCATCAACACGGCGAGGGCAGAGGGCCGCCGGATCGTGGCTGTGGGCACAACCACTGTTCGTGCCCTGGAAAGTGCGGTGGATACGGCAGGACAGGTACAACCCGGCGAGGGCGACACCCAGATTTTCATTACCCCCGGAACGCCGGTGCGGGTGCCCGATCTGCTGATTACCAACCTGCATTTGCCGGGCAGCACCTTGCTGCTGCTGGTCGCGGCTTTTGCAGGTGTGGAGCGCATTCGGGCCGCGTACACGGCCGCGCTGCACGGAGACTACCGGTTCTATTCGCTGGGTGACGCAATGATTCTGGAACGCTGTGGGGCACTGACAGCCAGCACAGTGGAGTAACTGGAGCAGTGGAGGCGTTGGTGTTCCAGCTCCCCTCTGGGCGTGCGGCCTGCCAGCGGGTACTTTTTGATCCGTGTGTCTTGATTACCGTGACGTCTTGATCACGGTGACCCAGGCCGCCTCCCGCACAAAGCCCAGCCGACCATTGATGGCCAACATCGGCGCATTGGTACTGTGGTTCCCGGTGCGGACATGGGTAAAACCGCGTGCCAGCGCGGCGCGGGCCGAAGTCAGCTTGAGGGCGTAGGCTATACCGTTGCCGCGCCAGTGGGCCAGCACACCCGTCAACCCATTGCGGAGCGTGTGCGGCGCAGGGTTGCTCACGGCATACAGTTCGTTGAGGCCCACCCACTCGCCGTCTGGGGCCACCGCCACAAACAGGCCGACCGGATTGATCTGATCCACGATGCGTTGTTGCCACGTTTCAAACGGCCAGACCTTCATGGGGGAAGCGGTCGGCACATCCCGCAAAAGAGCGGCAATCAGGGTATACAGCCGAAGCTGCTGCGCCTCGTCAAACGGCCCCAGTTCGCTGAGGGGCCGAATCTGGATTCCGGCCGCCTGCGCCCTGCGTTCCTGCGCGGCAAACGCAGCAAAGTCCAGTCTGGTCAGGTCAAGAACACTGCTCCACGTCCGGTCATGCTCGCGGTAGCCGTGCGCCTGGAGCATCGGTAGTTCCCACCAGTCTTCGCGCGAGCGGCTGAGCAGGGTGTGTGCGCCGTATTCGGCGGCCACCGCCTCGGCTTTCGCCAGCAGGCTGTCTCCCAGAGTGGTATGGCTGGGCAAGGTACAGACCGAGAGGCTCAGCCAGCCCCCGTGCGAATCGCTGCGGGGCGTATCCACCTCATAGAGCCCCACCCAGAGGCCGCCCTCTTCCAATACTCCGCGCCTGTGCACCTCTCCGGGCATCTGGCCGCGCTCCAGCCGCTCCAGTTCGGCGGCAGTGGTGGGCGCGCCGGGGTGGGCGGCGGTCAGAAGGTCGGCCAGGCGATTGAGGTCTGTGGCGGGATGCCAGATCAGTTCGGGGGGCGAGTCAACCATGCACCAGCACAGCACGGCTCCGGCTTCCACACATCCGCCATTCGGCCTGTCTCCGATCTGTGAACTGACCTCATTGAGGCTGTCTATACTCAGTGGATGACCTCTTCCGCTGATGCACCTGTACAGAGCACTAACCCGCTGCTGAACGTCGGCTTCCGCATTCCCTTCGACCAGATTCGTGCCGAACACGCCGAAGAAGCCATAGACACGCTGATTGCCGCCACGCAAACCCGGCTGGACCATCTGGCGGCGGCGGGCGAGCGCGGCTTCGAGGGATTTATGGCGGATCTGGATGACCTGACCGCCCAACTGCAAACTGTCAGTACCATCGTGTATCACCTCGACAGTGTGATCAGCGATGAGGCGTGGCAGACGGCCAAAAAAGCCATTATTCCCAAGGTCAGCGAGTTCTACACGCAGCTCAGTCTGCACCCCGGCCTGTGGGCGGCGGTCAAAGCCTTTGCCGCCACCGATGCGGGCCGCGCCCTCGATCCGGTGCGGGCGCGTCACCTGAAGCTGACCATCGACGAATTCCGGCGTGAGGGGGCGGACCTTCCAGAAGACCAGAAAGACCGGCTGATGGCCCTGAATACCCGTCTGGCCCAGATCACCAACGATTTTTCCAAAAATGTGCTGGACTCGACCGCCGCCTTCGAACTGTATGTGCCCACAGAGAGGCTGGCTGGTGTGCCGCAGCGCGTGTTGGACGCCACCCGCGCCGATGCCGAGGCACACGGCCAGGAGGGCCACCGCCTGACGCTGCATATGCCGGTGGTCGAACCGATCCTGACCTATGCCGATGACCGCGAACTGCGCCGCGAGCTGTGGGAAGCGTCGCAGAATACCGGTGTGCAGGAAGGCCGCGACAACCGCCCGCTGGTGCGCGAGATTCTGAAACTGCGCCGCGAGCAGGCCCGTCTGCTGGGCTTCCGCGACTTTGCCGACTACGTGCTGGAAGACCGCATGGCAGGTGGGGGAGAGGTTCCCCTGAAGTTTCTGCGTGACCTCGACGCCCGCACACGCCCCGCCTACGAGCGCGAAAACGCCGAATTGGACGCCTTCTACCGCCAGCATGCCGGAGCCGACGCCCCCGCGCTGGCAGGCTGGGATATCTCGTACTGGGCCGAAAAGCAGCGTCAGGCCGAATACGACTTCGACGAGGAGGCCCTGCGCCCCTACTTCCCGCTGGACCGTGTGATGAACGGCATGTTCGACATCGTGACCCGGATCTTCGGCATCACCGTGAAGGAAGGCAGCGCTCCGGTCTGGCATCCGGAAGTGCGCTTTTACGATATTCACGACGAATCGGGCACGCACATCGCCAGCTTTTATACCGACTGGTTCCCGCGCGACACCAAGCGCAGCGGCGCCTGGATGAACGGCCTGATCACGGGCGGCCCCCATGAGGACGGCGTGGTGCCTCACCTGGGCCTGATGTGCGGCAACATGACGCCCCCCAGCGGCGACACGCCCGCGCTTCTGTCTATCCGCGAAGTGGAAACTGTGTTCCACGAATTCGGCCACCTGCTGCACCACGCGCTTTCACGGGTGCCGGTTCGCAGCCTCAGCGGCACGCGTGTGGCCTGGGATTTTGTGGAGTTGCCCAGTCAGATCATGGAAAACTGGGTGGCCGAGCGAGACGCGCTGGATCTGATCGCCGCCCACTGGCAGACAGGTGAGCCGTTGCCCGCCGAGCTGTTTGAGCGCATGACCCGCGCCCGCAACTTCCGCGCCGCCAACAGCTCCATGCGCCAGTATTCCTTTGGCCTGATGGACCTGACGCTGCACGTGGAATTTGACCCGGAAGGCAGCGAAGACCCGATGTCCGTGGCCCGCGACGTGATGGCCCGCTTCTATCCCTACCCGTTGGCCGAAGACTACGCCCGCGCCGCGCAGTTTGGGCATCTGTTCAGCAGCCCAGTGGGGTACGGTGCAGGCTACTATTCCTACAAATGGGCTGAGGTGCTGGACGCTGATGCCTTTTCACGCTTTGCCGCCGAGGGCATCTTTAACCGCGATACGGGCCGCGCCTTTGTCGAAAGCATCCTGAGCCGGGGCAACAGTGCCGAAGCCGCGCAGCTGTATCAGGAGTTCATGGGCCGTGGCCCCGACCCCGATGCCCTGCTGCGCCGCAGTGGCCTGCTGAAAGCCTAAGCGTTCTTCATTCAGAAGGCGGGGTTGCCCAGTGCAGCGCCGCCTCTTCTCTTTCACTCGCCCGGGTTCCTCACAGCCCATACACGCCTCAGCGTTTAGAATCCCTTCACATGCTCAAGGTTTCTTTTCGGCACGTTCTGGGATTGCTCGCGGTGGCTGCGTCTGCCACAGCTTTTGCCCAGACCTCCGCAGAGTCGCAGTTGCTGGCCCGCCTGAATCAGGTGCGGGCACAGGGCGTCACCTGCCCCGGCAGTGGCCGCCGCCCGGTGGCAGGCGCTCTGGCCTTCAGCACGACCCACGCGCAGGCGGCCCGCCTTCAGGCCAGCTACATGACGTCCAGCGGGCAGGTGACCCACACAGGCGCAGGCGGTTCTACACCCCGCATCCGTGCCACCAGCACGGGCGTCAATGCCGTCAGCGTCACCGAAATCATTTACATGGGCACGGGCCTGAACCCGGAAGCGGCCATTCAGTGGTGGCTGCATTCCCCCGTGCACTGCTTCTGGATGAATGAGGCCCGCTACACCCACGCCGGAGCCAGCATCGTGCAGGGGGCGCGGGGAACGTCGTATGTGGTGGTGCTCAGCAGTCAGCCGCGCTAAAGAGAGGGGGAACAGAAGGCCACGTTCTGTTCCCCTTCCTCTAACCAGCAGCGGTCAGACGCCCAGCGGCACATCCACTCCCAATTCTGCCAACACGGTGCGGATGGCCTGCGCGTCTATGCCTGAGCGGGCATGCACACTTTCCACGGTGGCGTGGTCCTGAAACTGATCGGGAATGCCCAGCACGCGCACGGGCACGCTGAGGCCCATCTCACTGAGGGCTTCCAGTACGGCGCTGCCGAAGCCGCCCAGCACGGTGTTGTCCTCCACGGTGATCAGGGTGCGGGCACTTGCGGCCACCTCGCGCAGCATCTCCAGATCCAGCGGCTTGACGAAGCGGGCGTTGACCACACCCACGCCCGGCAGGTCGGCGGCAGCTTTCTGGGCATAGTCGAGTGCCTTGCCGCCCGCCAGGATCACCACGTCCGAACCTGCCTGCACGCGCTCCCAGGTACCCCACTTCAGGTCAGGCCAGGTGCCTTCCGGCACGCGCTCGGTGTTGCCGCGCGGGTAGCGAATGGCAAAGGGGCCGGGGGTTTCCTGCGCCGCTTTCAGCATGCCGCGCAGCTCAACGGCGTTTTTGGGCAATCCGACGCGCACATTGGGAATACTCCGCAAGTAACTCAGGTCAAACACGCCGTTGTGGGTCGAGCCGTCTGCCCCCACGATTCCGGCCCGGTCGATCGCAAAAGTCACGTTCAGATTCTCGATGGCCACGTCGTGCAGCACCTGATCGTAGGCCCGCTGCAAAAAGCTGGAATAGATCGCCACGATGGGCCGCATCCCCTGCAGGGCCATGCCCGCCGCTGTGGTCACGGCCACATCCTCGGCAATGCCCACATCCAGATACCGCTTGGGGTGCGCCTTGCTGTAGCCCACCAGCCCGCTGCCCTCCCGCATGGCGGGCGTAATGACAAAGGTTCGGGGGTCCAGCTTGGCAAGTTCGGTCACGGCGTCGCCGAAGGCCGCGCTCCAGGAGTAGGTGGGTTTGCCCCCTGCCGATTTGGAGAGGTCGCCCGTGGCCGGATCGAATTTGCCGGGGCCGTGCCAGTAGATCGGGTCGGCTTCGGCGTAGCTCAGGCCTTTGCCCTTGCGCGTGACCACATGCAGAATCGTGGGGCCGTCCAGATCGATCAGGCGTTCCATCAGCCAAACCAGTTGGCCTACGTTGTGGCCGTCTACAGGGCCCACGTAGCGCACGCCCATGGCGGCAAAGGGATTCACGCTGGCCGGGTCGAAGAAGTGGCGGGTGCTGCTCTTGGCGCGGCTCATCAGGTCGGCCAGAGGTTTGCTGACGGCCTGAACTGCTTTTTTGCCCGCGCCCTCGCCCTCCTGAAACCACTTCTGTACCTGAAGGCCGCGCATGAACTTGCTCATGGCCCCCACGTTTTCGCTGATGCTCATTTCGTTGTCGTTCAGAACGATCAGCATTTTGCGCTGCACGTCGCCAATGGTATTCAGGGCGGCCAGCGCCATTCCCCCGGTCAGGCTGCCGTCACCGATCACGGCGGCCACGGTGTAGTCCTCGCCCAGTGCGTCGCGGGCCATGGCCATGCCGAGCGCGTTGGCCAGACTGGTGCTGGCATGGCCCACGGTAATCGCGTCGTGTTCGCTCTCGCTGACCTTGGTAAAGCCCGACAGCCCGCCTTCCTTCTTCACGGTATGCATCTGGTCACGCCGCCCGGTCAGCATTTTGTGGGCATAGGCCTGATGTCCTACATCAAACAGAATCCGGTCACGCGGCGAGTTCAGCACGTAATGCAGGGCCACGATCAGGTCTGTGGCTCCCAGGCTGCTGGCCAGATGCAGTCCGCCCACTGAACACACCCGCGTGATCTCGTCGCGCAGTTCCTGTGACAGCGTGGGCAACTGGTCGCGCGTCAACCGTTTCAGGTCGGAGGGACTGTTCACGCGGTCCAGCAGGGGCGTCATGCTCTTGGACGCTGTGGCCGCCAGGACCAGTTCAGCGGGGGTGGGTTGTTCGGGACTACGGCTCATGGCTGGCCTCCTGTGGCTGGGGTGGCGGGGCTGGCAAAATTGCGGGCCGTCAGCAGCAGGGCTTCGGGTGTCCGGATGTCGCCTACAAACGGCGTAAACCAGATCTGCTGCGCGGCTGGGAACAGATTGCCCAGTTCGCCCGTAATTTGCCGCGTGATCACCCACACATCAAAGGTGCCGCCCGGCGTGCTGACCCGGCGGCGGTCCTGCACATCGTAGCGGTAACGCAGCAGACCTTCCGATTGCACCTTGCCGTCATCGCTGCTGACGCGGGCGGTGGTCGTGCCTTCCCAACTCAGGCCCACCCGCCACGCGCCCTCGGCGGGGGCTTCTACCCAGGCCGGACTCAGCGTGACCGTGACGCCGGGTTTGCGGAATCCCAGCAGCCTGACGCCGGAAGCGTCGACCAGTCGGTACCAGGTCTGATCGGCGCCGCGCCCGGTCAGCTGAAAGGCCAGTGCCGTTTGGCCTGCAAATACGGTGGGTCCCAGTGTCCGCAGCAGGTAGGGCACGCTGGCGGTGCCTTCGCCTTCCGGCACATAGGTCCAGTTGAGGCCCGTTTCACGCGGATAAAACGACACGCTGGCCGGTACGGTGTTTGACCGCACAGGCGGGTCGATCCGCGCTGGTGCCGGGGCACAGGCTCCCAGCATCAGCCCCCCCACAAGTACGGTTGGGGCCGCCAGACTCCACACGGCGGAAGAACGAATTGGCATACGGCCAGACATGGCCTTCAGGCTAAAGCGCGGCATCCCCAGCATTCTGTCAGCATTCATGACGTTCCGTCCTTTGTCGCCCACATTGTCCGTGCTGTGGGCAGGTCAGGCGTCCCTCAAAAGCGTGAGAAGGCCGGAGCGTGAAGGGTGCGTCAGGTTGGTGGTGCTTCTGGGTGCGTCTACGTTTGCGCCGTCCCCCTCAACTGCTTTGCCGCCCCCACCATTGCAGGGGAGTATAAAAGCTTTTCACATCTCTAATGGTGGACGTTGCAGAGCGGCGGGGTGTCCACCTTCCATCCTCACCCGAACCAAAAAAAGGCGGCAACCTCCATCGTCGCCGCCCCTGCATCTCCTTGTTCCTCCAACTGGGTTCTTACTCCAGCTCTGTTTTGCTCAGGTTCTGGTTGCCCTGGACCTTGGCTTTCAGGGCCGCCATTGCGTCGTCCAGATCCTTGTCGCGGCCCAGGTCTTTCAACTGGGCATCAAAGTCGTTTTCCTTGCGGAGGTCGCCCATCGCCTTGTTGCGGTCTTCCATGCTCGCCACTTTTTCTTCCATGCTCTCGAAGGCGTCCATCGCG
>JAQBPF010000297.1 GCA_028287665.1 Deinococcus sp.
AACAGTTTTAGACCTTGGTGCTGCACAGCTTGTGTGGCGGTAGAGCCCATATCGGGTGTCCAGAAGCACATGATTGACGCCTCCTGAATGTGCCCTGAAGCCGAGGCCTGATCCGGTTGTAATCACCACCAGGAGAGGCCGTATGACTGATACAGCTGTTACCGACTCGGCGCAGACCGACACCGCTTTTATGACTGACCCTGCGTACGCACAGACCCTTCCCCGCCCCCCGCATCTTTCTGGGCAAAAATGCCTTGCTCCACTGGGTATTCAGATCGCTGAGACACCACTTCCAAGTTTGACGGGCATAGCCGAACAACTGCGGCGGCTGCAACTTCTGTGCGCCGCCCAGAGTCGCCGATTGGACGAACTGGAGGCCCGTGAATCTCTCATCTGGCCCGCCAGAAGTCCCTATGCACACCTTGAGATCGACCCGTGATGGCAGCACTGGCGCAGACCTCGGGAGTGGGAAGCCGCACTTGTACACCTTGACTCTCTCCCCACACTCCAGCGCACCCGCCCAGATCGGAGGCTTGAATGATCAAAATCGCGCTGCTCTGTGAAGGCACGTACCCGCATATGCAGGGCGGCGTGAGCGTGTGGTGCGATCAATTGATTGCGGGTTTGCCGGAACACACCTTTGACGTGTACGCCATCAGCGGTCAACGCATCCGCTTGGACGGTTGGAAGCTCCCGCCCAACGTGCAAAAGCTCGTCAGCGTGCCGCTCTGGGATCAGGAAGCCAGCAATGGGCGGGGCAGGCTCAATCAGGACGCCCTCGACGGAGCTTATGCCCAGTTGCTGTACAGCCTGTTGATTGGCACCAACGACACCGGGTTGTTTCTGGCCGCACTGCGTAAAATCTTCGAGTACGCTCAAGTCGGAAATTTGACGCAGGCGTTGACGACGCAGCGCAACACCGTTCAGTTGTACCAGATGTGGCGCACTTACGGGCGCGGCGCCAGCGTGATGGAGCGTCAGGGCGATCTGTTGTTGCAGCCCACGCTCGATGACGCTCTGCAGGCCAGCGTCTGGCTCGAACATTTCTTGCGGCCTCTCTCCTGCCCGCCGCCCCAAGTGGACGTCTGCCACGCGGCCTCCAACGGCCTCAGTCCTTTGCTGGCGTTCACCTGCAAATGGGCGTACGGCACGCCATTTGTCCTGACCGAGCACGGGATTTATCTGCGCGAACGCTTTTTGGAAATGCGGTCCAGTTCCCACACGCCCGCCTTCAAATCGTTCCTGATGCGTTTTTACCGTCTGCTGACCTCGGCGGCCTACCAGATGGCTGACCTGATTACCCCCGGATCTCACTACAATGAACGGTGGGAAGTGCGCAACGGGGCCGACCCAGACCGTATTCGTCCCGTGTACAACGGCATCAATCCCGCCTTCTTCCCGACGCCCACCCAGGAGCCGAGTGCCCCCACCATCAGTTGGGTCGGCCGCATCGACCCACTCAAGGATTTGGGCACGCTGATTCGGGCGTTTGGGGTGGTGCGTGAGGCCATGCCCGACGCGAGACTGCGGATGTTTGGGGCCGTGCCCAAGGGCAACGAAGGCTACGCCCAGCACTGTCAGGCCCTGATTGACCAGTTCGGGCTCAAGGGGGCGGCCACCTTTGAAGGGCGCATTGACGAGGTGGTGGACGCCTACCACGCCGGACATATGGTGGCCCTGACCAGTATTTCCGAAGGCTTTCCGTACACGCTGATTGAAGCGATGGCGTCGGGCAAAGCCACCGTTGCCACCGACGTAGGCGGTGTCACCGAAGCCCTGGGCAGCACCGGGCTGATCGTGCCGTCGCGGGATCACGGCGCGGTGGCGCAGGCCAGCCTGACGCTGCTGGGCAACGCGGGCCTGCGCACTCGCCTGGGGCAAGCGGCCAGAACGCGGGTCCTGTCGCAGTTCACGCTCGAGAGTTTCTTGCATGTCTACCGCCACATCTATCCGCATGTGGTGCTGCAGGGCAGCGCGCCCCGGTGGACGGCGTGACTTCGGCTCCGCTGCCGAACGTGCCGTCTGCCGTCCAGCGTGGCCCGGAGCGGCGCTCCACGGACCCCCTGGCCGTGCTCTCGCGCCGCCTGAACCGAGACTGCCAGCAGGCCCTGCAGCCGCAGGAATTGGCCGCAATTCTGGAGGCTGAAGGGTACACGGACGCACTGATCCTGGAACGCTACGGCGACCCCAGTGTGTTTGCCTGCGCCGAGCGCCTGTTTCAGTTGGTGCCTTACCGCCCGCCTGACGTGGCCCGTTCCGTCTCACCTGCGGTGCTTCCCGGCCACCTCGGCCGCGACCTCTTGCGCGGCGTCATCTACCTGCTTCCGGCGGTGTGGTCGCCTGCGGTCCTCGCCCTGGGGTGGAACGGTGCGGCCCCGCCCCCTCTCGCTCCAAACACTGGCCTGAGTGGCCTGCAGGGTGCGGGTCTCGGCCTGCTGATTTCCAGTTTTTTCGGCTGGGGCTGGATGCAGAGCGTGGCCTATTTGGGGTACCTGGGGCTGGCCACCAGTCCGGCAGAAGCGTCCAGAATGCTGCGCTGGGCCGGGGCGGGTGCAGTGGCGCTCACCGGCGCGCTGGCATCGGTGGCGGCCCTGCTCCTGGGGCAAGGCGCCGTGCAGGTCGGCGTAGTGGCGCTCAGTATTGCGGGCTATCTGGCAGCGGCCACGACGCTGTTGGTGCTCAGCAGCGAAGTCCTGTTGGTCATCAGTCTGCTGCCTGCCCTGACCTGGATGGGCCTGCAAGCGGTCTTTTCCCGTGGGGTGGTGCCCGACAATGCGCCGCAGCAAGCTGCTGTGGTGTTGGCCCTGGCGGTGGGGTTGCCTGTGGCGGCGGCCCTCTACAGCAGTCGGCCTGCCCTGATTCAGGCAGCGCAAGCAGCGGCAGCACGGGCGCGCGGCGTGGTCCTCGCGGCTCCGTCGGCCCGCCGATTGGGCCGGGCCGCGTTCCGGCGTGCTCTGCCCCATGCGGGCTACGGCTGGCTCTGCGCCGGGTTCCTGTCGCTGCCGCTGCTGCACCCCTTCGCCCCTTCGCCCTCTGCCGACCCTGCGGGACTGCTGGGCCTGTCGTGGAGCTTGGCTCCGTTGGTGCTGAGCATGGGCGTGCTGGAACTGAGCGTGCGCCGCATCCACGCCGCTCTGAAGCAGCAGGCCCGCACCACCGCACCGGTGGGCCGCATCGTCAGGAGCAGTGCGTGGCAAGTGTTGAAGGTGTGCGTTCAATACGCTGGCCTCTTGTTCCTGGCCTACCTGTTGGCCCGTACCCTGGCTCCAGAATTCGGCTTTCAGCGGCCATCGTGGCTGCTGGTGGCAGGGCATGTCCAGGTGGCAGCGGCGTTGCTGCTCAGTGGTCTGCTGGTCAACTTTGGGGCGCTGTACCGGGTGCTGGCTGCCTGGGCTGTGGCGCTGGCTGGACAACTGGGCTTGTTGGTGGGGCACTTCGATGTGGTGAACAGTTACGCCCTGAGCGCAGGCGGCGTGTTGGCGCTGGTGCTGGGCCTGATGTGGCTCGCCCTGATGGACATCCGCAACCTCGGCTGACTTCATTCTCAAAACGTACTTTTAAAGGAACCCCCATGAACAAGCT
>JAQBPF010000298.1 GCA_028287665.1 Deinococcus sp.
ACGGCTATATCCGCGAATGGGGCATGGAGCAGTACGTCCGTGTCGCCCGCATCGGCCAGATTTACGAGGGCACCAACGGCATCCAGAGCCTCGACCTGCTGGGCCGCAAGGTGCTGATGGACGGCGGCAAGAAGCTGCAAAAGCTGGCAACCATCTTGCAGACCTTTATCGAGGAAAACGAGGGCGAGGACGACCTGGCCCCCATGCTGGATCAACTGGGCAAAGCCGCCAACCAACTGGGCAGCCTGACCATGGTTGTGGGCCAGAAAGCCATGAGCGGCCCGGAAGGTGCCGACGAGGTGAACGCCGTGGCGGTGGATTACCTGCGCTTTTTCGGACACGTGGTGTACGGCTACCTGTGGGCACGCATGGCGAAAATTGCCCACGCCAAGATTGCCGCCGGGCAAGACCGCGACGGCTTCTACCTCGCCAAAGTCCAGACCGCGCAGTTCTACTTTGCCAAGCTGTTCCCCGAAACCAAGGCGCTGGCGGCCACCATCAAGGCCGGAAACGAAAGCCTCGCCGTGGATGACCGTATGTTCGGCCTGGAACGTGCACTGGTCGGTGCTTAAGCCTTTCAACTCACCCTGAACTGGAGCGCTCCTGCTGAAAGGTGGGGGCGCTTTTTTTGGGTCGGTCAAAGAGGAAGAACGGCGTGTCTGGGGAATGAGTGAGTGCAGGGGATTGCCCTTTCCCTCAACCCGGCCTCTGCCAATGCCCCCGCACCTCCAAACTTCGGGGGTATCCCCCACTTCCCCGCAACCTCTCGCCTCTTTCCGGCGTATAAGAATGTATGAGCCAGCCTGTACGCCCGGAAAAAGTCATTGTGACCCAGAACGCTGGGGCGCGTGCCCCCCTGACGGCGGGAAGAATTGCGCTGTACACGGTTGGCGGCGTATTGGCGCTGTCGGCGGTGGGCGGCGCGGCGGTGGCGGTGGCGGGCGTGGCCCTGACCACCGTAACCATCGCGGCGTTCGTGGTGGCGGTGCTGGCGGTGATTTTTCTGATGCCTGCGCTGCTGATGGGCCTCAACGCCGCCCGAGTCAGGGCCAAAGAAGGGGTGGCGCGGGCCATGCCACTGGAAACCCTGATCTTGCAGCGCGGGCAATTCGAGAATCTGATTCTGGCGAAAGGCAGGCAACTGTCGGAGGCCAACGGTCATCTGGCCGACTTCGAGCGCCTGATCAACGCCAACCGCGCCGAGATGGACGCCGCAGACGTGGCCCGCTGGGAGGGCGACCTGAGCATGAGCCGGGAAGCCTTTGGCCGCGCCCAGACGCACCTGGATGACCTGCGGGCCGATCTGGTGGCCTTTGACCGTCAGATCAAGAAGGCCCGCATAGACACGCAGTTGGCGCAGGCCAAGGGCAATGTGGCCTCGGCATTACAGCAGGCCAACCTGAGCGCCGAAGACCAGCACGTGACCGAAAGCGCCCTCAGCGAAATCTCCCGCCGTGCTGGACGCAACGCTGCACTGCTGGATCAGGCGTTGGCGAGTGGCGAACGGACTTCCCGCCCCAGTGCTAACGGCGGCACCGCATGAACCGCAGCCGCATCGTCGGTGGCCTGTTGGCCCTGATTCTGCTGATCTGCGGTGTGACGATTTTCCTGGATCAGAACGGGGCATTCGGCAATACGTCCCAGTCGGTCAATCTTCCTTCACCTGTCACCCCCGGCACGCCCGCCCCGCAGCCCGACACGTCCGGCTCGGACGGCTACGGCGAACTGAAATGACTCTTCTTTGCCCCCACCTGGAGACTGCATGAAACGCACCCTACCGACCTCGCTCCTGCTGACCCTGACTGCGGCCCAGGCCGCCACACCGCCCATTCTGAACGTCGCCACCGGTAGCCCCACCGGAACGTACAGCGCCATGTTCAAAAACGTGGGTCTGGTGTGTACCCAGAGCGCCTACCTGCGCGAGCGCGGCACCAGCGGCAGCCTGGAAAACATCGACCTGCTGCTGAACAACGAGGTCTCTCTGGCCTTCGTACAGAGCGATGTGCTCAAGGCCCGCCAGCAGATTGATCAGGACCCGCGTGTAGAAGCCATTCGCACCCTGCTGCCGCTGCACCGCGAGGAACTTCATCTGCTGGCCAAGCCGCCCACCTCCAGCAAAAATATTTTTGGGCGCGTGACCGTGACCGGAATCCAGACATTTGCCGACCTGAAGGGCAAACGGGTGGGCGCGTGGGGCGGCAGCATCGTGACGGCCAAAGTGGTGAGCGCCATGACCGGCGTGCCCTACCAGATCATGACCATGAAAGATCAGCCGAGTGCCATTGCCGCCCTGAACGCCGGACAGGTGGACGCCGTGCTGGCCGTGGTGGGGCAGCCTGCCACCTGGGTCAAGGGCCTCAGCGGGGTCAATCTGGTGCCCGTCCCCAGCAACGCCAAATTGTCGGCCATCTACGCGCCTGCCAAGCTGTTCTATCCAAATCTGTCGGCCCAGAGCGTCTCTACCATCTCGGTACAGAGTGTGCTGGCCACCCGCGACTTCAAGACCGCCGACAAGAAACAGTTGCTGCTGGATTACCAGAAATGTGCCATGAACAAGCTGGTGAACTTGCAGGAAGACGAGGGCATGCACCCCAAATGGCAGGAAGTGAACTTTAAAACCTGGCCCTGGCCGCAGTACAAGTGATGCCAAGCCCAGGGATGATCTGAGCCACTTCAGGCCGCTGTAGAAGGTGGCCTAAACAGGTCTTTCTGCACTCAGGAAGGAATTCAGCTGGCGCGATAACCCTTTCATGTCGCCGACCGCTTCGCCCGGTACACCCTCGAAGGCCAACACTGCCACCGTGCAAGGTTGGCCTTCATTGCTGATGGGTTCGGCGGCGGCTTTGGCTATGAGCCTGCTCAGGGCGCGGGCCAAGCGAGCATACCGTTCGGGCGTGAGGCGCAGGGTCAGGGCGTCCAGATGGGTGGGATAAGGCTCGGCGGCGGATTTCTGCAAAAAGCTGATGGGCGGCGCGGGCAAAAGGGGATCGCCAAAGCTGAAGGTATCGTCTTCATCGGTCTGCATGGAGC
>JAQBPF010000306.1 GCA_028287665.1 Deinococcus sp.
CTGACCTTTTCGGGCGTCGGGCCAGTGTTCCTGACCCGCGGCGCTCTGGAAGGCAGCGACACCCCAAACAACGTCACGGTCTGGGTTTCAACTTCCCACGCTTCGATCCGGCAGCAGCGGGCGATGGTGGCAGTCATCAACTATGCTGTGGCGCGGTGTTTTGCCCCACTGACGGCGCAGCAACTCAATGTGTTGCGTGCGTTGCCCGAGCGTGATTGGCGGCTCAAGCTGGGCTGGCAAGAGCAGCAGGTCGGCCCCCTCAAGGTGGGTTGGGGTGGCCGGGAAGGGCTGAATATCGGCGGCCATGACGTCGGCGGAATGAGGGTGGAATGGCCCAGCAATCGGGGCATGTGCACGTGGTAGTCCACCTTCCAATCAAAACCGCTCCGGCAAAATCTCAAGCCGGAGCGGAAAAATTGATGCAGGAGCTCAGGCCCGGAGTTCTCCCTTATCGCGCATGGCCTGGGTCAGCTTGGCAGGCTCGAACAGGTTGGCCTCTCCGCCGTAGCGGGCTTTGACGGCGCGCTGCACCAACCACACCGCCGCAAAGACCCCCACCAGACTCAGGGCCAGCGAAGGCACCCTCATCAGCGCATTGACCTCGGCCACCTGGGCATTAAAGTTGTCGGAGCCGAACTTGGCGACCACTCGGGCGTAGTTCACGACGCTGTTGATCACACCGCCGATCAGATCGAAGACCGCGAAGACCACGGTGCCCAGAACCAGCCCTTTGTGCACGGCAGGATCGCGCATGGCCTGCTGCGTGGCGGCGCGGTGTTCGGGGGTTTCTCCGATGGTGGTGGCATCCAGAAAGACGCGGAACAGGGGCACACTGGTGGCCGCCGAAATCAGGAACAGAACGCCTGTGAGGTAAGAGCGGGCGCTGTCTTTGATGGCGTACCAGAAGCCGTCGACGTACCAGAACGCCAGCGCCCCGCTAAAGATGGCACCGACCCCGCCGATCAGGGCCACCGGACTGACATTGCGGTTGACCAGCAGGTCCCACAGCACGTACACCACCGGAATCAGGGCCGCCAGCAGGTAAGAACGCACGTTGCCGGTGGTGCCGCCACCAAAGACCGTATCGGCCACGCTGATGCCGCTGCCCAGAATATTGGGGCTGAGAATCAGAATAGGAATCAAGAGGGTGAACACCAGATCCCAGACAGTTTTGGGCACCCGCGCCCGTGCTTTGGGCGGTGTGGCAGGAGAGGAAGCAGGATCAGTCATGGAGGCATTCTGTCACTCCGGCATGAGGCACGGCGAGGGTGAACCGTCCTGCCAGAGTGCCTGCCTCATCCTGCCCCCAAAGTGTGATGGCGTCCTCACTGCCCAGCTTGTACGCTGAAGCCAACATGAAACCAGTCACGGCGTTGGTCGGTCTGCTGCTTGTGTCCTCTGCTCTGGCCTGCCCTGTTAAAAAGGGATTCATCGCGGGTGGCCTGCTGCCCCTACCCGCAGGGTATGTTCCCAAATGCGACGACTGGTACGCCAGTTCCAAACAGGGATTGCAGTCGTCTCTGGGGACGGGCCAGAAGATGAGCTGGTTTGAAATGTACGCCGTAGACGCCAAAGCTCTGAAATTCGACAATCTGATCGGACAGTTGACGCGCCGAGGCTATACCTCCGTGATGAAAACAGATTACGGCGGCATGGTGGGGCGGCGGCTGCGTGACAAGGCGGGCCGGATGCTGGATGTCTCGGCCCGCAAGATGGAGGGCAACAACTACTTTGTGAGCCTGAGTCTGATCAAGTTCTAGAGCATCTGTCATCATAATGACCGAGCGGAACGAGTGAATTTCATTGAGCAGGACGGAGAATGGAGCCACCGAAAGTCTCTTTTTTCGGTGGTGTAATTCGGAGAACTGCTCTAGAGGAGCTGAACCAGCATGACGGCCCCAGTAGAACGGACGAAACAACGCCACCTGAGCTGATCGGCGGCGTTCAGCTGAAGAGAAAAAAGACCAGGTCAGGCGGCGCTTTCGTTGCGCTCGGCCTGCACCAGCACGCGCAGCAGGGCACTCAGAGGATCGAGACCGCGGGCATTGGCCGTCATCATGCCGCCGTGGAGGCGGGCGCCGTATACGCTCTGATCGCCACGTTCATCCACTTCATTGGCCAGGTCCAGCCGCACGCGGTGGTTGCGCCGGGCGGCCCAGTGCATGAGGTGGAGCAGCAGGTTGGCGGCGTCGCCACGCAGCCACTGAATGTCCTGGGTGCCGTGCGCCACAGACAGATGAATTCGGGGCTGATCAGGAAGGCCGTTCTCGGGGATACTGCGGTAGCCTGCATAAAAGTGCTCACTGCCCGCTGCGGCGACGCGGTACAACGCGCCCATCTCGGGAGCAGCGAGGGCGCGGAGGTCAGGAAGGAGCGTGTCCACAGCCGGTATGCTTTCAGGCGAAGGCAGGGGCAGCTGTGAAATTTGTCACCTTTCGGCCCTCCTGATTCCCGGAAAGCTGTCTCTGATCACCGACGAGAACGCCCCGGCTTAGACCTACATCTGTTGAGCTGCGTCCCGTTGGGGTCGTGCGTCTCTAACCTCGATCCACACGTTTCAATCTGGACACGGGGTCATGCCTCCCCCAGAAGGGGGATAAGCAGGCAGGCGAACCTTTGTCCCTCAGAAACTGTTCAGGGGCTGCCGGGCTGAGCGCGCTCCTGGGACAGCACGGGTGCGCCTTCCAGTGCTTTGACACCCAGATTCAGCAGTTCGTCCTCGCCCTGGGTCAGCAGGCGGAGGGTGGCTTCGCTCTGCTCATCTGGAATGTCCGGCGTCAGGCGGGTCGGATAAGGCGTGCCGTCGGGCTTGGCATAATTCAGGATGGTCAGCTGAAGGGCTGCGTCACCGATGGGGAAGACACGGGTGGCGGTGTTGCCCACACCTGCCGTCCGTTCGCCCAGGATGGGGCCACGCGCCGCATTCTGAATCTCAAAGGCAAAGAATTCGCTGCACGAGGCGCTGCCCTGATCGACCAGCACCGACAGCGGCCCCGTCCACAGCTGCGGGTTGGTCACGATGCCGCTGGTCCGGCCTGCCTCGACCCGTGCGCCCCGGCTGACCAGCGTGCGGCTGTTGCCCTCGGCGCTGCGGGCCACCCGCGTAAAGCTGGGCACAAAAGCACTGACCGCGCCGTCGCACTCGCTGAGGCTGCCGCCGCCGTTGCCGCGCAGATCCACGATGATGCCCCGCACGCCCTGCGCCCGCGCCTGCCCGACCAGATCGTGTACGCCCTGGGCCACGCCCCCACCCGAAATAAAGGTAGGAATGCGGATCACCGCTACGTCCTGAGCGCCCTGCGGATTGGTGAGGTAGGTCAGGCGCGGCAGGTCACGGGTGCTGCTTTCCTGCGAGGTGACATTGACGACCCGCTCTGCGCCGCGGGTGCTGACACCGAGGGCGATGGGCTTGCCCGCCTCCCGCGCGGCCCGGAGGGCGTCGTAGGTGTAGGGCTGGCCGTCGATGCTGGTCAGCACGTCTCCGCGCAGCAATCCAGCCTCCGCCGCCACACTGTTGGGCACCACTTCCAGCACCACCCGCTGCTGCCCGTCCAACTGCGCCAGTTTCA
Source organism: Deinococcus sp. (assembly GCA_028287665.1). Lineage (GTDB taxonomy): Bacteria > Deinococcota > Deinococci > Deinococcales > Deinococcaceae > Deinococcus. Next base: position 3,570 of record JAQBPF010000306.1, read on the forward strand.
CGCCAAATTGTCTGCGGTTGCCGCCCGTGGCACTGGCCACGAATTCCTCAAAATCTTCCGGGTTCTGAAAAAAGGTGTGCTCATCGTCCAGCGCCGTCAGTTCAGCCTCTATGACCGGGTAGGATTTTTCGGCGGCACAGTTGATGGGGGTCGGCGCACACACGGCGTCCAGCCTGACCTGATATTCGCGGGCCAGCCCAGCACGGTCTACGGTCGAAAGGCCGCCGTAGGAGTTTTGCAGCAACTGGTTGACCTGATTGAACACGGCCTGCGCGGGAGAAAGGCCCGCCACAGATTGGGCCCCGGTCTGGGCACCGGGCCGCCCCACTTCCGACTGGGCCAGAGCGGGCAGACTGAACATCAGCGACAGCGAGAGAGAGACTTTGAGAGCAGATGTGAGCGCCGACCTGATGGCGCGGGGAGAACGGCGCTGCATAGGCTTCATAGTGGCCCTCATTCTGCTCTGAACAGATGGGAAATGGGTGGGAAACAAAAGCTGTACAGATTACAAAAAACCCGTGTCCTTCGATACTTTTGCCTGCTGCCGAACTGAGTTGAACCTGATGGGCGGAGCTGGCGCTTCACGCCTCAAATCTGTCTAGGACAGCGGGCGGTGCTGGTAAAGCTCGACCATGCGCCGCAAGAAGCGCAGGCCCGGCGTGAGGCTGCTGTGCTGCACCCATTCGTCTTCCCGGTGGGCGTTGCCGCCCCGGTACACGCCCACGGCAATAGCAGGCAGGTCGTGGGGCACAGCGGCATTGGCGTCGGTGCTGCTGGACGCCAGCCGCAGATCCATCCGGCCTTCGCGGGCGGCTTCATGGGCCATGTCCAGCAGGGGGCCAGAACGGAGGTCGCCGCCGGGCCGGTCTCCCACTCGCTCCAGGCGCACATTGACCCCGGCTTCCCGCGCCGCATTGTGCAGCACGCCCTGAGCGCGGCTATCGAGTTCGGCCAGAGCTTTGGCATCCAGCGAACGCAGATCCAGCAGGAGTTCGGCGCTTCCGGCAATAGAGTTGACGCTGTTGCCGCCCGAAGCCAACCCCACATTGAGCGTGGTACGCGGCGTGGTGGGGCGGTGCAGGGCATACAGACCCGCAATGGCAATGCCCAGAGCGTGCAGGGCACTGGGCGCCTGATCGCCCCAGGAATGGCCTCCTGGCCCGATAAAGGTGGCCCGGTAGCGCCGCACGCCCACCGCCCGCGTCACCGCGATGCCCAGATACCCGTCGACCGCCACAAAGGCGCCCAGCGAGGCCCGGTGCCTGGCCAGCAGGTGCTTTGCGCCGCGCAGATCCCCCAGCCCTTCCTCACCGACATTGGCCGCCACCCAGAGGGGCCGCCGCAGAGCCACCGGTTGCGCCGCGTGTTCTTCCAGCAGCGCCGTCACCACAGCCAGGCTGGCGCTGTTGTCGCCCACACCCGGTCCCACCAGCCGCGTTTTTTCGTCTCGCACGGTGACGTTGGTGCCTGCGGCAAACACCGTGTCCAGGTGCGCCGCCAGCAAAAGCGCGGGCTTGCCCTCGGTGCCGGGCGGCGTGATGCGGGTCAGCACGTTGCCCACCTCGTCGCGCTCGCAGGGGAAGCCCAATCCTTCCCACAGGTGGGTCATCAGATCAGCACGCGCCCCCTCCTCAAATGTGGGGGCAGGCGTCTGCGCTATGCGCGGGAGGTACGACAGAGGCATTGCAGGCGATTCTAGCGGGTACAGGCTGCAAAACAGTAAGGCGCGTGGTCAGGCACGCAGGACATGCTTCATGTCTGGGTTTTATGTCTGGGCTTCATGTCTGGAAAGGGCAACGAAGAATACAACCAGTGGGCTGAAGAACCGGTGGCGCTCAGGGCAGTCCATCCAGCCTCACGTTGCCCCAGCCAGGTTGCCCCAAGGAAGGCCGCTGGAGCAGCAGAGTTTTCCCTGGCCAGCCCAAACAAACCCCCCAACCACATCGGCTGGGGGCAGAGATTCAGGGCTCTTTAGCGGCGCAGCATCTTGCTGCCGATCATGGCAGCGAGGCCCACCAGTCCGGCTTTGACCATCGGGTTGCCCAACATGCCGCCCTGACTGAAGGCGGCTTCCAGCGGGCTGCGGCCATCCTGGGCGGGGGCCTGCGCGGTGCGGGTAAAGGCGTCAGCCAGGTCGTTGGGATCGTCGGCCCGCACGCTCTGGACGGGGTTGGCACTGCTCTGCACAATCGCGTCGCCCATCTGCTGGCGCTGATCGGGAGACATCTGGGTCATGTAGCCGCGCAGCAACTCGTCGCGCTCCTGGGGAGAGGCGCTTTGCAGGTAGTCCTGAATGTAGGCGGCGGCTTCCTCGGGGCTGACCACGCCGTCGGCGTTGGTGTCGCGGGGATCAAGGCGGGCCATCTGCTCGTGCCGGTCTTTTTGTTGGAAAAACATGGTGGAACCTCCTGAATGGGGAGAACTGCGGCGACGTGTTCGGCAGGCTGCCAGAAGTCACGTGGACGCGATACGGGGTGCGGTTCCTACGCTACGGAGCCGTCCGGTCAAATGGGTGAGGAGACACTAAGAGCGGGCTTTACACCGCCTAGACCTCGCGGGGGGTCGGCAGGCAGGCGAAGCAGGCATACGGCAGCAAGAGGGACAATTGAGCGGTCTGGACGGCGCTAGAGTGGCAGGCGTATGCGTTCTCTGGTCCTGATCGGTCATGGTTCCCACCTCAACGGCGAGTCGGCGGGCGCGGTCTACCGGTATGCCGAGTTGATTCGTGAGCGCGGGCTGTTTGACGAAGTCGTGGAGGGCTACTGGAAAGAAGAGCCTTCCCTACGCCAAGTGCTGAAAACCACCGCCAGCACGGATGTTACGGTCATTCCCATGTTCATCAGCGAGGGGTATTTTACCGAAACGGTGATCCCGCGTGAAATGGGCCTGGGACACCAGGGGCCCGTACCGCAGGGGGGCGTGGCCCGCGTGCTGGGCGGCAAAACGGTGCGCTATACCCTGCCCTACGGCGTGCATTCCAGCATGGTCGATGTGATTCTGGAACGGGCCCGCGAAGCCCTGCCCGATCTGGGCGATGAGGGCACGCCCCCAACGGCTCTGGTGGTGCTGGGTCACGGCACGACCCGCAACGAAAACAGCAACCGTGTGGTGTACGAAAATGCCGAACGGCTGCGGCACACCGGACTGTTTTCGGAAGTAGAAGCCCTGTTCCTCGATGAAGACCCGAAGGTGGGCCTGTGGCCCGAGCGGGTGCGTGCGCCGCGTGTGGTGGTGGTGCCCTTCTTTGCCTCCGAGGGCTGGCACACGCTGGAAACCATTCCCGAGGATATGGGCCTGACCGGAGCCGTAACCGAATTCCCGGAGAACCCGCACGGCCCGCAGACGGTGTATTACGCCCGCCCGGTGGGCACCCACGCCCGCATTGCCGAAGTGATCCTGCAACTGGCCGAGGAAGCACGCGGTACGGGTGGGCGCGGCGGCGACGAGGACCGTCTGCATGCACAGGCCTGGGCCGCCTTCATGACGATGGCGCGGCGCGGAATGCGGGTGGGCGAGGTGATGATCACGCCGCAACTGGGCATGTTCGAGGTACGTCACGCGCTGGACGAGGGCATCCCCGGCGGGGACCTGACCACCACCGTGACGCCCGAAGGCCTGCGCGACCAGACCCGCCGCGATGAGGGCGGCCACCACCGCCCGGTGCACACCCTGCGGAACATGCCGCGCGGCTGGCGGGCCGTGCTCAGCGAGGCCGACCTGCCCCGCGCCATGCACGCGCTGTACCCGGCGATTGTGGAGGAGGGCTACGCGCACCAGCAACACGCGCTGCGGGCCACGCCCTGGGCCACCACCGCCCGCCGCCAGACCGGAATTTACGCCAAGGTGCAAAAGGCCACCCCGGAACAGGTCGAACATGTGGCGGGGGACGTGTGCAGCGGTTGCCTCCGCACGCGCCTGTGGGCCGGAGAAACCCTCCCCCGCACCTTCTTTGACGGTGTTCCGGGAGCTATTCCCTGCGCCGAAGCCTGCACCTATCTGGTCGCCGAAGTGCGCGAAGAGGTGAGCGGCAAACGGGGCGGCGGGGCGTCACACAGCCACTGAACAGGGAGAGGAAGCAGGGATAGACCGCAACTGTGGTCAAGACTAGAGAGGAGAGGCGCTGAGGAATCGGCGCTCTCCTCTTTTGCTGCTAGCCCAACTCGTGGTACTGGCCCCGGAAGTACACCAATGGGTCATCATCGGTGTAGCGGGCATATTCCACGAATCCCAGATAGAGGGTGTGGTCGCCCGCCACGATCACCTCGTGCTTGCGGCACACCAGTTGGGCGATGCAGCCGCCGATCAGGGGCAGGCCTTCATGCTCGAACCAAGGCACACTCTCTTCGGGGCCGGGGCGTCCGGCAAAGTGGTCGGAAAGGTGGCGCTGGGTGCTGCTGAGCAAGTTCACGCCAAAGCGGGTGGTTCCTACGCGGCTCAGCACCTCGTGCATATGGGCGCGGTGATCCACGCTGACCAGAATCAGCGGCGGCGCGAGGCTCACCGACACGAAAGCGCTGGCCGTCATGCCCCGGCGCTGCTGGCCGTCCAGGGTGGTCACGACGGTGACGCCGCTGGCAAACCGTCCGAGCGTCTGGCGGAATTCGAAGGGCGTCAGGCCGCCGTCGGCCTCTGCGTGCGGAAGGGTCATGGGGGGCAGTGTAACGCGGCGGGCGCCGCAGCCTGAACAGCAATCTCTGAAGCTTAGGGCTGAGTGGGGAGCACGGAGGGCTGCACAGAAGGCTGCACCGGAGCGGTCCTGGCCGGAGCCAAAGCGGGGATCAGGTCGCGCACCAGCAGGTTGGGCAGGCGCACCACGCCGCGTGCCGGAATGGTATCCACCCACCGCTGCCCACTGACCCGGATTTCGATGCTTCCGGCAGGCAGGGCGGCAAAGCCGTAATAGCCGTTGCCGTCAGTGAGGGAGCGGGCCACCACCTGGCCACCCTGCAGGGCCTCTACCACGCGGTTTCCCAGCACAGGCGCACCTGTGACGCGGCCCAGCAACCCCCGTGTGGTGGGGGGGCTGGTCGTCCAGCGGGTGGGCACGTTCAGCGCGGCTCCGGGGGCAGTCAGCAGGGCGCGGATCACGTCCAGGCCCTGCGCGGTGGTGGCCTTACCGCCGTACACATCCACGTTGGGGGTGCGGTAGGAGTAGCCCACCCAGCCCAGCCCCGAATTCACAGCGCGGGCGGCCTGTGCCGCAATGACGGCGGGTGAATTCAGGTACAGCGCCGTACCCACCGCCAGTTCAGCCTGCCCGCCATCGGCACGGGGCCGCATCGTGGCGGCAAAGGTATTCCAGCCGTCAAACCACGCGGCCTGATCGGCCACACCGTCGCGCTTGTAGTTCATGATCACGTTCAGATCCAACAACCCGTCGCGCATCCAGGTGGGCCAATCCTGCAACACATCGTTGTAGGTGCGGGTGCGCCGGAACGACACCAGATCGCCCGCACGCGGCGGTTGCAGGTAGGTAATGGTGGCGGCACTGACCCACAGGGTGGAGCGCACGCCCTTCACTTCCAGCGCGATTCGGCGCACCAGGGCAGTGACCTGATCACGCTTCCAGTCCAGCCAGGCGGGATCGGCGGCGGCGGGAATACCGCTGGCCCCAGTTTCGGCATTGAAACGGGCGATGACTTTGGGATCGTAGCCCCATACGCCGCCGTCCGGGTAGCGGATTCGGTCCAGCTGAATGCCGTCTACCGCATAGTTTTTGACCAGGCTGACCACGCCCGCCGTGATGTAGTCGGCGGCGGCAGGAATGCCCACGTCCAGCCAGGCGTCGCTGCCCTCCAGATAAGTGCCATCGGGGCGGCGGGAGTACCAGGACTGCGCCCCCATATTCGGCCCATGAGTGCGAGAAATATGCGCCGGATTGCTGTTGGGCACGGCGGCATTGGCCACGCCCGTCACGCTGGCCCACGCGATCACCCGGATACCGCGCGGCTTGGCCAGCTTGATTACGGCTTCCAGCGGATCGAACCCCGGTTGCAGATCGGCGTCGGTAATCATGGGCAGGCTGGAGCGGCGGCACAGGCAGTCAGAGCGGCGAATGGCTTGCACAAACAGCGTATTGACCCCCATCCTGGCCGCGTCCTCTACGGTGCGCCGCACCTGCGCCGAGGTTTTGAGGCCGGGGCCGAAGGCGTCTACCCACAGGCCGCGCACATTCACTCCGGCACTCTTGACCCCAACAGGGGTGGCGGAGCTGGCTGGAGCAGGAGCCGTGGGTTCAGAAGCAGCGGGCAACGGCGCGGGCGGCTGCTTTGGCGGCGCAGGTACTTCGGCAGGAGCAGACACTGGGCCGGGCACAGCGTTTCCAGGTACAGGACTTCCAGGCACGGGACTTTCAGGCACAGGCGGGGCAGGAGGCGTTGCCGCTGTGGCTGCCGACCATCCGGCAGCGGGCAGCAGCAGAGCCAGAGAGAGGGCACAGACAGCAGCGCGGCGCAGGATGGGGAAGGAGGACATAGGTTCGGCTCTCAGGCTAGCGCACTGCGGCTGAGCCGTGATGAACGCCTCTGCCGGAGGCCTGCGCTGCGCCGTCCCAGCGCTTTGACCGTGCAAGATCAGAGGCCCAACCGAACTGCTGTCCTCACTTCTGTGTACCTCTTGGTCATTTCCGTGTTAACTTTCAGGCAGTTCAATTGACAGGAGGTATTCATATGAAACGAATCCTATTGATGGCCGTTGTCAGCACCCTTGCCCTCTCGGCCTGTAACCGACCCAACGTGGTCGGCACCAGCGTCAGCAAAAGCTTTATGGGCATGCTGAATTCCACCGCCGCCAGTGGCTATACCGCCGCTGCCGGAACTGCCGTGTACGTCGACCTGACGGGCGGAGACCGCCGCACCATCCTGACGGCCACAGGCCTCAAAGCCAACACCGCCTACATCTCTCACTACCACTCCAAGGGCACGGCGGCAGGCAGCACCAGTGACTGCACGTCGGGCGGCCCTGTGGTGGGCGGACTCATCGGGGGCGGCTCCTTTACCAGCGATGCCGACGGCAAGCTGACCATCAAGGGCTTTCAGAGCAGCGATGTCCTGAAAGACGCGGCTTACATCAACATTCACGAGGGCGCGACACCCAGCGTGATTCCTCTGTGCGCCGATATCTGAACCCGTCGGAGGAACGCAGGAGCGGGAAGCCAGGCACTCTGCCAAGCTTCCCGCTTTTTCATGTTCCTTTCTGGACTTACACCTCGCCCGCTTCGTCCTCATCGCCGTCTGTTTCGGCCACCACTGGGGCAGGGTTGCGGTTCTTGCCTATTTCGCGCACTCGGCCCGAGAATCGGCCTTTAATTTCCTCGTACATCGGGTGGGCGCGGATGTCGGCGGGGCGACCCTGTGCAGCTTTAAGTGGGGCAGCTTTCGATTCTGGCGGGGTCAGCCTGGGCGCGGGCGTGGTGGGTTCGGGGCGCGGGGTGGGGGCCGCACGTTCGGGCATAAACGAGGCATAGGGCGCGTCGTCCAGGGGAGGCGGGGCAGCCTGTCCACTGCTGGTCTGAAAGGTGTCGCCCACATCGCCCCAGTCGGGTTCCTCGGTAATCGCCTCCACGATGTACAGTTCCCGGCTGGCCCCCACAGGGGTGATCCGGTCGCCGCCTCCGGCATCGCTGGGTGCGGGTGGTGCGTCGGCCACATGTTCGGCCTCCCAGGGCGCGGCAGCAGCGGTAGGCAGTGGCGCGGCAGCCACATCGTCGGGGCTGGAACGCTGCTGAGGACGCTGTGCCTGGGCGCGGGCGGGCGCTGCTGCCCCAGCGGGCGGCTCCAGCGTGGCCACGGGGGCAGAGCGGGGAGTTGAGGCTGGGGCCGAAGCCGAATTGACTGGATCTATCGGCGCAAACTCTGGCCCCCGGTTGCTGGTTGGACTGTTGGCCGGACTACTGGCGGGGCGCTGGGTGCGTGTGGGCTGGAAGGCGGGCACTTCGGAGGCTGGGGGAATGGCGGCTGGCGCGGGGCTGGGTGACGCGGGATTGGGTAGCGCAGAGCTGGATGACACCGGGTTGGATGCCGCAGCTTTGGCACAGGCTGGAGCCGCAGCGGGGGCCGTCTGAGCCATTGCCCCAGTGCCCATTGCCCCGCTGCCCATCTTCTGCCGTTTCGTGCCTTCTGGCGTCACCAATTCGAAGCTGACGGGGCCGAACACCCGCAGCACCAGCGCCGCCAATTCATCGTATTTGCTGACGACCTGCTTGGCATGGAAGGCGTTTTTATCGTCGTAGGTCAGGCTGACGAATCCGGCCTCGGTATGCGTGCGGGCAGGCTTCAGAAAGGCCCGCAGTTGCATGCTGGCCTGCCGGGTCACCTCCGCCCAACTGCCCTGCAACTCCATCGGCGCAGCTTCTTCCAACTGTTCCAGCACGGCATTCACAGCCTCGCGCACAGGCGCAGATCCCGGATTGCGGCGCGCCCCCGGATCGAAATCGGCCACGGCTGGCCCGGAAGCCGCCGCCCGCGTGCCGCCTGCTTTCAGGCCCGCCAGCTCCTTTTCCAGGCGGTTCAGGCGTTGGGTCACGTCGGCGGGAATGGCAGCGGCAGTCTGGGTGCGGCCCGCACTGGCTGAAGCCGCGCCACCCGTTCCGGCATCAGCAGCCAACAGCGCGTGGGTGAGGGCGAGTTCCAGACTCAGGCCATCGGCGGAGCGGGCAAAGCGGGAATCCTGTTCGTCCAGCGCAGCCTGCAACTTCAGCAGTCGGGGTACGTCCGCGCCGTCCATCTTCTCGCCGCCCAGGCCCAGTTCGGCGTGCAGGGCCAGACCAAAGGCGGCCACCAATCCTTCGACCACCGTGCGGGCCGCAAATCCGTCGCGGTAGAGCTGGCCTGCGCCCTGAATCGCGCCGCCCGCGTCGCCCAGCATCAGGGCCGAGGCAATGCCGCGCACCCGCTCGCTGGGAGGCAGACCCAGGGCATCTTCTACTGCTGCCCGCGTGACCGCCGTTCCCGCCGCCAGCATCCGTTCCAGCAGACTTTCGCCGTCGCGCATGGCTCCATCGGCCAACCGTCCGATCAGTTGCAGGGCGTCAGGATCGGCATTCATGCCTTCCTTCTGGGCCAGACCTGCCAGTTTTCCGGCGATCTCTTCGGGCGTCAGGCGGCGGAATCGGTAGTGCTGGCAGCGGCTCAGAATCGTCGGAATAATCTTTTCCGGCTCGGTGGTGGCCAGAATAAAAATAACGTGACTGGGCGGTTCTTCCAATGTTTTCAGCAGCGCGTTGAAGGCGTTGCGCGTCATCATGTGCGCTTCGTCGAGGATGTAGATCTTTTTGCCGCCGCGCATGGCCGCCAGACCCACTTTCTCGCGCAGGTCACGCACATCGTCCACGCTGTTGTTGCTGGCGGCGTCGATTTCCAGTACGTCGGGATGGTTGCCGGAGCGCACACTCAGGCACGATTCGCACTCGCCGCAGGGCTTGGGCATCGGCCCGGTACAGTTGGCGGTCATGGCGATCAGGCGGGCGGTGGTCGTTTTGCCCACGCCACGCGGCCCCGAAAACAGGTAGGCGTGTCCGACCCGGCCCTGTTCCAGCGCGGCTCTCAGCACATCCTTGACGTGTT
>JAQBPF010000360.1 GCA_028287665.1 Deinococcus sp.
CAGGCGGGCCGCGTGGTGATCGAGTGGGTGGATTGAGTCTGCCCATCACCTGCCTGAGGCGGAGCGCGTGATTCTGGAAGCCGAGCAGAGTTTTGCCCTGACCCACCCACAGGGACAGTTGGCGGCCCTGGCCTTTGTGCGTGATCCCGCCCTGGCCCTGTCGAGGGTGCGCTTTTTGCGGGGCCTGGTGGGCAGTACAGAGGGGGTACGCGGAGAACTGATCGTCCCCGTGCCCGTTCTTGGAGAGGTGGATCTGCCCTTTCACAGCCTGCTTCTGGTCACGGAGGATGGGGCGACGCTGACGCCACAACCCATTGCAGACGAGCGGGCGTGGGTTGAAGTCAGCGGTACAGCCGCCACAGACAGCGCGGGGCAGATCCGCTTCCAGTTCCATTTTGTGGCCCACCTGGCCACCCCCGAGGCTGAGGGCTGGGGCGGCGCAGCCTTCGAGAAGATGGTGCGGGCCGCCGCTGGACGCACGCTGGAACGGGTGGCGCGGGAGTTGCCGCAGGGCATCGGGGCGGCAGTGGTAGCGCAGGCCGGAGTCCACTGAACCCCACACCTGTCCCGGATGCCTGACCTCCAGCCTCCCGCGCCGCGCCACTGAGATTCGTCCCTGTTCTGACCCCTGACCTTGCGTTACCCTGCAAGGCGTCTGGGCTGCCACCGTGCAGACCGGGCCGGGCGGGGCCGCAGGCGACATCCTCTCCAGGTAGTTTCCCTAGTTCTGTGAGACAGAGTTCTGTGAGACGCACCCCCGCCCTGTCAGGAGAACGTATGCGGAAGTTTTACACGTCAGAGTCGGTATCGGAAGGACACCCGGACAAGTTGGCAGACTTTATTTCAGACTCCATTCTGGATGAGTTTCTGCGGATGGAGCCGGAAAGTCGCGTGGCTGTGGAAACGCTGGTGACCACAGGCATGGCCGTCGTTGCGGGCGAGGTGCGGGCCACCACCGCGCACGTAGACATCCAGAAAACGGTGCGGGAGGCCGTAAAACAGGTGGGCTACACCCGCGCCAACTACGGTTTCGATGCCGAGTACAGCGCCGTGCTGGTGGCCATTCATGAGCAGTCGCCCGAAATTGCGGACGGTGTGGACCACTCGGAGGAATGGCGGGCCATGACGCCTGCCGAGCGTGCGTTGCCCCAGAACGCCTACTCGGAAGTGGGGGCCGGAGATCAGGGTCTGATGTTCGGGTACGCCACCGACGAAACGCCTGAGCTGATGCCGCTGCCGATTTCTCTGGCCCACAAGCTGACGCGCCGTTTGGCCGAATTGCGAAAGGCCGCCATTGCCGCGCAGACCCGTCAGGCCAACTTGCAAGAGGGCGAAAGCCTGAGCCAAGCCGACACCGCCGCCCTCCACTTTGCCTACCTGCGCCCCGACGCCAAAGCGCAGGTGACCGTGGTGCGAGACGGGGAGCCGCACGAGGCCACCGAGACGCTGGTGGATACGGTCGTCATCAGCACGCAACACGATGAAGACGTATCGCAGAGCCAGATCCGCACCGACCTGATCGAGCATGTGATTCGCGCCGTGATTCCTGCCGGGTTGCTGAACGCCGATACCAAGTTTTTTATCAATCCCAGTGGCCGTTTTGTGATCGGTGGGCCACACGGCGACACCGGACTGACGGGCCGCAAAATCATCGTGGATACCTACGGCGGGGCTGTGCCACACGGCGGCGGCGCATTCAGCGGCAAAGACCCCACCAAAGTAGACCGCAGCGCTGCCTACTACGCCCGCTATATCGCCAAAAACATCGTTGCGGCGGGGCTGGCACGGCGGGCCCTGGTGGAAGTTGCCTACGCGATTGGCCGCGCCCACCCGGTCAGCCTGCGTGTGGATACCTACGGCACAGGCACCGTGAGCGACGAGGCCCTGGCCGCGCTGGTCACGGCCCATTTTGACGCCCGCCCACAGGCCATTATTGCCGAACTCGACCTGCGCCGACCCATTTACGCGCAGACCGCCGCCTACGGTCACTTTGGCCGCGAAGGATTTCCGTGGGAAGCCACCGATAAAGCCGAGCTGCTGAAGGCTGCGGCTCAGACGGAAACTGTGCTGGGCTGAGAACTCAAACACAGAGGGCCAGAAGCTGGGAACACCCGGTCTTCTGGCCCTCTTCTGTTGTCATGGATCTCTGGGCCTGCACGCTACAAGCGGCGCTCTGCTTCCCCGTCTACCCGCAACTGGGTTTCTACCTTCTCGGCCTCGCGTTCGGCGTACACGTCGGCGTGAATGCGGCGCAGGGCGTTGGCGCTGGCACGCGGCACCATTTCGCTGATGTCTGCGCCGTAGCTGGCAATTTCGCGCACCATGCTGCTGCTGACAAAGCTCCAGCGGGTCGCGGCCATGATGAACACGGTTTCCACTTCACCGATCTGACGGTTCAGGTGGGCGATCTGAAGTTCGTACTCGTAATCCGACACGGCCCGGAGGCCGCGAATGATGATGCCTTTTTGCTGCTGACGCATGTAATCCACCAGCAGGCCGCCAAAGCTGTCCACGCTGACGTTGCCGAAATGCGCGGTGGCCTCGCGCAGAATCTCCAGCCGTTCTTCTAGCGTAAAGAGGTGGCGGCCCGTTTTGCGGGCATTGTGCATCACGGTGACCGTGACATGGTCGAAGATTTTGGCGGCCCGCGTCAGCACGTCCATATGGCCGCTGGTGATGGGGTCGAATGATCCGGGGAAAACGGCGTTCATGTGGACTGAATGCTAGCGGGTTCGGACGCGTCGTCGCTCTCGGTGTCCTGCTCTTCCTGCCCCCCGGCGTCCAGTTCCCGCCGTTCGTAGATGGTCAGCGAGTTGCTGCCGTACTCGCGCAGTTCCCGCTCGAAATCGGGATGTTCGGGCAGGTTCAGCGCCACGCGCTCCCAGCGATCGGGGTGCTGACAGATCAGCAGGCCGCCGGGAGCCACGATCTGGCCCTTCAGGAGCGATGCCGCGAGGCGCGGGATGTCCTGGGCGTAGGGCGGGTCACTGAACACCACATCAAAGCTTCCCAGGGCGGGCAGGAGGCTCTCGGCGTCGCCCTTCAGGATTCTGACCTTCAGCTGGGCTGCACGGGCGTTCTCGTCCAGCGTACGCACACCACGGGGGTTCATTTCGATCAGGGTCACGGAGTAGCCCCGGCTGGCCGCTTCCAGACCAATCGCGCCGCTGCCGCCGTGCAGATCCAGAAACCGCCGTCCGGGAGGTGGGCCTGCAGGCAGGCGCGACGCGAGCAGATCGAACAGGCTTTTGCGAATGCGGACGTTGCTGGGCCGCGCCCCTTCCGGCACGTGCAGCTCCCGGCCCTTCGCGCTGCCGCCCAGAATACGCAGGCTCATAAGCGTGACCTGTTGAAGCGTGATCTACTGAATGGAAAAGCCGCCAGAAACGTGGAGTTCATCTGTGCAGGGTAACGCAGCCAGGGCAGAAGAACAGGGCAGAGCAACAGAACAGACCAAAAAAAGGGCGGCCCCCAACAAGAGGACCGTCCCGACTACCCTGCTGCTGAGGCTTAGAGGCGAACGCCCGTGCAGGCCACGCCCGCATCGGCTGGCGTGCCGTCTGCACCCGTGGCCGTGTGAATGTTGAAGTAGGTGGCCGCCGTGACCACATTGGCCGCCACTTCGCCGTTGAGGGCGAGGTAGCCGCTGCTGTCGGTTTTGCCCACGATCATGCTGGCCATGATGGGTGCTCCGCCGCTCTTGCAGGGGTCGGCGCTGGCAGGGCCCTGCACGTGGTAGTGGGCCACATAGTAGGTGTCCGCCTTGAGGCCAGTGACGCGGGCGGCGGTCATGACCATATCGCCACGGCGCACATTTACGCCGCCCACTGGGGTCAGGCTGCCAGCTGCAGGCTGTTTGCCGAGGGTGTAGTTGGTGCCCACGCTGCGGTCGATCAGGCTGCAAGAAGACATGGCGACGGCGGCGGCAGCAGAAAGCATAAGGATTCGTTTCATGGGTAAAACCTCCCAACCTCAGAGAGCAGCACAGGAGCGCTGTTCCGTTCGGTCTGTAGAATGTAACCTCATGCTGCACTGCTGCCGAGATTGGCAAGCGTAGTCGCGCCCGCAAATTCAAGAGCAGGCCAAGCTGTTCTAAAGATTGGGCCAATGTCGGTGGCACACCAAAAAGCGCCGCCTGCACAGTGGCAAGCGGCGCCCGGTTCTCCCCAAGTTATTCAGGGAGAGCCTTCTTTATTCAGCGAGAGACTTCAGGGCAGTTCTCCCTCGAAGGCCTCGACATCATCCAGATACTCGGTCATCCATGATTTGAGGGCGGTTTTGAGATAACCGCCCGTCAGGATCAGGCTGGTATCCAGGTAATAGCTGCCCTCATACACATACGCCTGAGTGTAGTAATTGCTGTTCCACTCGTTGGCGATTTCGGAGTCGATGCTGTCTTCATCATCGCTGTAGTCCCAGTAAGAGCTGGCGGTGACGCGGGTGCAGACGTTGTTCTTGCAGTTGCTGAACCACATATCGATGTCGTAATCGCCCGCCGTAACGCTGAGGCTGGGGTCTTCATCGGGGTTGGCGGGGTTTACGGTGACCTTGTAACCCGCTTCGCGCAGGGCGGCGGCCACACTGCTGGGCGTGGCGGCCTGAATTTGGCCAGTGCCGCCCACGGTGGGCGCAGCGGCTCCCCCGGCAGAGGCGACGCCGAGTGCAGAGGTGAGGAGAAGAGCTGCTGCCGACAGGAGCACTTGGTTCACTGGCTTTGTCTTCATAAGGTCAACATTACGTCATTTTTAGGAAGAGGTTGCCGCAGATCTTGGGGGAGGTGGGGGCATGACCTTCGGAATTTCTTGCAGTTCGGCTCACGCCCCTCATGTTTCACATGGTCAGGTCAGCGCATTGTGAGGCATGACGCCACCGCTACCCGAGCGGCCACCTGAGCCGCCGCATGGAATGGCCCGTGAATCTTCAGTTCTCCCCCGCACCCGCAAGCGTACTTTTGGCGTGTACATCGGACGGTTCGAGCCGCCACACCTGGCCCACCTGCAGGTGATGCAGGAGGCGCTGGAGAGTGTGCAGAAGCTGATTGTGGTGGTCGGCAGTGCTGAAGCCGCCCGCAATACCAAAAATCCCTTTACGGCGTCCGAACGTGAGGCGGTGCTGACGGCCATGCTGGAAGGCGTGGGCATCAAAAAATCCCGCCTGCTGTTCGTGCATGTCCGGGACTATTTTTATAACGAAGGGCTGTGGCTGGGCGCCGTGCAGCGCGGCGTACAGGCGCATACGCACGGCAGCAGCGATGTGGCCCTGATCGGCCACGTGAAGGATGAAAGCAGCTATTACCTGCGTTCCTTTCCGGCCTGGGAATTTATTCCGACCCATGTGGTGAGCCCGCTGAGTGCCACCGATGTGCGGAAGGCCTACTTTGAAGACCGTATGGAAGACGTGCGCGGGATGGTTCCGCCCGCCGTGTTCACTTTTCTCGCCCACTTCCGCACCCTGCCCGAATACGCCGAATTGCAGGGGGAATACCAGTATCTGCAGGCCTACCGCGCCGCCTGGAAGGACGCCCCCTTTGCCCCCGTATTCGTGACCACCGACGCCGTGATTACCCGCAGCGGGCATGTGCTGGTGGTGCGGCGGGCGGGGTTGCCGGGCCGGGGCCGCCTTGCCATGCCCGGCGGTTTTCTGGAACCCGGCGAAACCCTGCTGCACTGCGCCGTGCGCGAGGCCCACGAGGAAACCGGCCTCAGCGAGGGCGTGAATCTGGCCGGAGCCTTACGCGCTCAGGCCGTGTTCGATTACCCCGACCGCAGCCAGCGCGGGCGCACCATTACGCACGCCTACCACTTCGATCTGGGCATCGGCCAGTTGCCGGTGCTGCGGGCCGCCAGCGACGCTGCCGAAGCCTTCTGGCTGCCGCTCAGCGAGGCGTTGGCCCACCCCGAGCTGTTCTTTGAGGATCACCACGCCATCATCGAACACTTCTTGATGCGGGGCTAGGGCAGGAAGTCCGATCAGGAACGGCGCGGCTTACAGGTCGGTCGCCGTTCTCAAGGGTGAACATGACCAATCCTATGATCTGGCGGCTCAGTCTGGATTCCATCAGCATCAGCGAGATTCGGCGCTGGCCTGAGCGGTCTGGGCCGGAGTATCCGCACCGAGTGTGTCTGAACACCAGAGGTCACGCCGATGCCGTTCATGTTCTCAGCGAGTTTATAAATGCCAGTTGGCTGCAAGACCCCGACCTCCAGTTTTTACCCGATCTGCTGAATCTGGCTCCAGATGGCGGCAGTGTGAATCTGCGCGAGGAAGGCACAGCGGTGAGATTTGGCGAGCGGGTGCACATCTATCCCATGTCGGTGCGGACGCCCGGCGCAGATGTCAGCTCCGCAGAGCTGTGCGAGGTGGTGCGGCTGAATCTGATCTATCTGGATCTGCAGCGCTTTTGGATAGAGAGACCGCAAGCCCATGCTCTGCCGGTGCTGGGCCTGCCGTACTACGACGCCAAGCGCGGTTTTCGGATTCGGCAGACACAGTGAGCATGTGCACTATGCTTACTCATTTTTCTAATAATCTAAGTTATAGATTATGAGACAGCGACACCGCCTCTTCCCTTCTAAAAGGAGTTTGATCATGACTACTCCCCTGCACCTGCTGGCCGACGACAACCTGATTCTGGACACTGACAGCTACAAAAGCAGCCACTTTCTTCAGTACCCGGCAGGAACCACGCGGCTGTTTTCCTACCTGGAATCTCGCGGCGGGCGGTACCCGGTCACACGCTTTTTTGGCCTGCAATACCTGCTTGGCCGCTACCTGACGCGCCGTGTGACCGCCGAAATGGTGGACGAAGCCCGCGACCTGATCGAAGCACACGGCGAACCTTTTCCCTATGACGGCTGGATGCGCGTGGTGAACGTTCACGGCGGCAAGCTGCCCTTAGAAATCCGCGCCGTGCCCGAAGGAACGCTGGTGCCGATTCACAACGTGCTGATGAGCGTGACCAATACCGACCCCGAAT
>JAQBPF010000370.1 GCA_028287665.1 Deinococcus sp.
TCCAGTGGCAATACCTGATGGCCGCCGCGCTGCTGGTCATGTTACCCGTGATCATCCTGTTCTTCACCTTCCAGAAATACTTTGTGGAGGGAGCCGCGGTCAGTGGGGGTGTGAAGGGGTAGAGCAGACTCCAGAGCTTGGTTTGAATTCCAGAAAGCCCGGTGACCAGGCCGGGCTTTCTGTATTTGTTATTTCTGTGTGGTGTTATGACTGCGCCACAGCGGCGCTGACGACAAGAGGTTCAGCCACCGCTGGGGTGCTCAACGTGCCTGAGAGGTCGCGCAGAATGTTGTGGATGGCAATGGCCACGGCTCCCAGGGCCACCGCGTCGGTGCCGAGGGTACTGGCAATGATGCGGATGTCTTTGGAGAGGTAGCCAAACGAACGCCCCTTCACCTTGACGGCCAGCGTACCGGTCAGTTCGGGCCAGGACCGCACCAGTTGGCCGCCCAGCACGATCACGGCGGGGTCGTAGTGGTTGACTGCATTGACCAGCGCCGCCGACAGGTACAGGTACACGCGTTCTTTGATGTTCTGGGCGACCAGATTGCCCTCCAGCGCCAGTTGATGCAGCTCTGCCGGATTCTGGGCCCTGAGGCCCAGGCGCCGCGCCTCCTGCATGATGGCCGGGACACTCACCAACGTCTCCAGACAGCCCCGGTTCCCGCACTCGCACAGAGGGCCGTCCACATGAATGGTGGTGTGGCCGATTTCGCCCGCCAGCTCGTGTGCGCCCCGGTATACGCGGTCGCCCAGAATCAGGCCCGCACCCACCCCCGACCGCAGCGAGATATACAGCAGGGTTTCTTCGTTGCGGCCCGCGCCGTACCAGCGTTCTCCAAAGGCGGCGGCTTTGGCGTCGTCGTCCAGCCAGCACGGCACGCCAAAGTGTTCGCTGAGGCTGGCGGTCAGGGCCACATTGCGCCAGCCGCCAAAATTGGGAGGCTCGATCACCACCCCTGCCGTGCTGTTCACGGGGCCGGGCACGCCGACGCCGATGCCCAGCAGAGGCAACTGCACGTCAATGATGTCAGCAATCACTTCACGCACCACCGCCAGGCCCTTTTCGACAGAGGCCGAAGGCTGAAAAGGTCGTTCCAGTCGGGCCAGCGTTCGTCCACCAAAATCAGAGCGAATGGCCTGCACCCCCGAACGCGAGATTTCGACGCCGATGACCTGCCCCCGGTTCTGGTTGAAGGTCAGCAGGGTGGGGCGGCGGCCAATATTACGCACGCTGGACGGCGTTTCGACCAGCAGATTAAAAGCCTCCAGCTCATTGACCATGTGCGTGATCGAGGCGGCGGTCAGGCCTGTGGCGTCGGCCAGCTCGCTGCGGGAAATCGGCTGGAGTTTCTGGATGGCTTCCACCACCACGCTCAGGTTGTCGGCCCGAACCTCAGGCAAATTCCGGCCCTGCCGAATGGTTCTCTCTTTGCGCTGATTCATCCTGCTCCCCAATGTGGGCAAGGTCCGCGCCCCTGCCTTCTTTAGAATCCAAGTCTACCCTGCTGCAGAGGCGCGGCGGCGTGGGCCACGTCGGGGGTTCTCGTTTCAGTGAGGGGATCAGCCGTGATCCTGCTCAGGCTGGCAGGCCGCGCACCCACGGCGGCATCCAGCGGGCCTGCGCGTGCATCAACTCGCGGGCCATCTGGCGAATGCGGGGCAAGTCCAGAACCCGCGCCGTCAGGGGGTCCAGGGCAAAAGCGCCGATCAGGGCCTGCACGTCACGCTGCAACACCGCGTCTACCACAGCCGTTTGCAGGGCAATTCCAGTCAGATTCAGGCCTGCACAGACACCGGGCAGGCGGCCCATCTTCGCCGGATGAACTCCGCCTGTATCCACATGGGCGGGCACTTCCACGCAGGCTTCCGGCGGCAGATTGTCGATCCAGCCGTCGTTCTGGACATTGACGTAGATCTCGGCAGGCGGCCCCCCGGTGTGGGCAGCAATGATGGGCATGCCGAATTCCCCGGAAGGTTCCAGCTTGCCGCGGAGTCGGCTCACCGTCTCTCGGGTCTGCACTTCCTCCTGACCTGCCGAAGCCTGCGCGGTGCGTAAATAATCCCAGCGGCGGGGCAGCTGGGCCTGGGTGGAGGCAGGCGAGGCCCGGAAATAGGGCACATACTCCGAGGCGTGGTGGCTGGATTCACTGGTGAAATACCCGAACGTTTCCATCAATTCGGCCCGGACACGTTCCTGCCCGCCGCTGTAGGTGGCTGCTCCCTCGGTCCAGGGGGTCGTACCGCCCCAGGACGGCAGAAAGCGTTCGCGCAGGGTGGTCCGCAGCCGCTCCTGGAGGTCTATGCCCCCGCTGCTGAGTTCCAGAAACCAGGCCTGATGGTTGATGCCCGCCGCCCGGTAGGTCAGGTCCTGGCCGTTCAGACCCAGCAGGGCCGAGATCACCTGCGCCGTGCCGGGAATGCTGTGGCACAGCCCCACCACGCGCAGGCCGAGGCGGTGCAGGTACAGGCAGTTCATCGCCATCGGGTTGGTGTAATTCAGGATCAGGGCGTCTGGGCAGAGGGCCAGCACGTCTTGCGCCAGGGCCTCGAAAGCGGGTGTAGAGCGGACAAACCGCATCACGCCGCCCGGATTGAGGGTGTCTCCCGCCACGCAGTCCACCCCGTAACGCCGGGGAATGTCCAGATCCGTCCGGTAGGCGGCCAATCCCCCCACCTGAAAGGTCAGCAGCACATGCGTGGCCCCGTGCAGGGCGGCCCGGCGGTCATCGGTCACCGTCAGATCAAGCGGCAGGTGATGGGCCTCGGCCACCGCCTGGGCCGCGTGGGCGGTGCGGGTGGCCCGCGCCAGATCGGGGTCGTGCAGCACCAGCGCCGCGCCGTGCAGGGCAGGCAGGGCCAGCAGGTCGGCGGTCAGGGTCAGCGGAAAGGTCATGCCGCCCGCGCCCGTGATGACGATGCGGGTCATGGCTGCGTCTCCGTAACTGGTCTCCCTGTGGCTGGCCCCTCAGGGCTGACCCGGTTCAGCCAGCGTTTGGAGTACCACAGCGGATTGGCGGCGTTCCGGCTCTCCCCGCGCACCGCCTCCGACAGTCGCGCCACCTCCACTTTTGGGGTGCGGTTCATCTCGGTCAATCCGTTGAGTTCCTGATAGGTGTCGGTGAGCTGGGTGTAGCAGTAGCCATG
>JAQBPF010000413.1 GCA_028287665.1 Deinococcus sp.
CGTCGAATCCGGCGAAATCGAGTTGCTGCTCGTTGTCGCTGAGGGCCGTGGCGGGGCTGGGGTGAACTTCGATGTGAATGCCGTCTGCACCCACAGCGAGCGCGGCCTTGGCCAACGGAATCAGCAGATCGCGGCGGCCCGCAGCGTGGGTCACGTCCACGATCACGGGCAGGTGGGTTTCCTGCTTGGCAAGCGCCACTGCCGACAGATCGAGGGTGTTGCGCGTCCACTTCTCAAAGGTGCGAATACCGCGCTCGCACAGGATGACCTCATTGTTGCCTTCCGACAGGATGTATTCGGCGGCGTAGAGCCACTCTTCGATGGTGGCGCTCAGGCCGCGCTTGAGCAGCACCGGGCGGCGAGAACGGCCCACCTCGCGCAGCAGGGCAAAGTTGTGCATGTTGCGTGCGCCCACCTGAAGGATGTCGGCGTGCTCGGCCACCACTTCCACGTCGCGGGTGTCCATCACTTCGGTGATAAACAGCATGCCGTTGTCGCGGGCGGCGCGGCCCCCGATGATCAGGCCGTCCACGCCCATGCCCTGAAAGCCGTAAGGGCTGGTGCGGGGCTTGTAGGCGCCGCCGCGCAGAATCTTCACGCCTTTGCCCGCCAGGAACGCGGCGGTCTGATCCATCTGTTCCTCGGATTCGATAGAGCAGGGGCCAGCAATGATGGTGGGGGGTGCACTCCCGCCGATCTGCACACCGTCGATGTCCAGCACGGTGTCGTCACGCTTGACCTTGCGCGACACCAGCAGCTGCTTCTTGTCATTGCTTTCCTCAAGGTCGAGGCTGGCCTTGAAGACTTCCTTGAAGATGGCTTTGACGGCGGCGCCCGTAAAGGGGCCGGGGTTCAGCGACTCCATCTCCTTGAGCTGCTTCTCTTCACGGGCGGGGTCGTAATGATGGGGGCGGCCTTCCAGCGTCTTGGCATGCCCGATCTGTGCCACCACTTCGCCGCGCCTGGACAGCAAAATAAGGAGATCACGGTTAATCTGATCCACCTCGGCGCGGAGGTCGTCAATACTGCGGTGCGGTTGTGTCATTGCGTCAGTGTAGGAAACTCACGCGCCATAGGGCACGGGCTTTGCTAGTCAATTGAAAAGAGTTGTCCAAAAGGACGGCAAAAATGTGAGTTTTGTCACAGCAGAGGTTCGGGCAAGGCAGACTCCGGAGTGTTGACCATATGCGCGGCGACCCGCGTCAGGGCGGCGTACAATTCCTGCGCCTCTTCAGAAGCAATGCTGGGGGTGGCCCGCAGCGCCGCGTTCATGCAGGCCAGCCAAGCCCGCCCCCGTGTGGGGGTAATGGCGTGAGGAAGGTGCCGGGCACGCAGCCGGGGATGGCCGTAGCGCTCGTGATACAGCGGTGGGCCCCCCAGAAATCCGGTCAGGAAGGCCAGTTGCTTCTCGGCCGTTTCGGTCAGGTCGGCAGGAAAGATGGGAGCCAGATCCGGGTCTTGGGCCACCAGACGGTAAAACCGGGTGACGAGTTCGGCCAGCGCCTCTGGCCCAATGCGGTCGTACAGCGTGCCGCCCGCCGTGAGTTGCATGGTTGGGGGAGTGACGGTCATGGGGGCAGGGTAGCGCGGTGAACGCAGGGGTTCTAGGAGGCAGGCCCTGAAGCTGGCGAGTGGCGTTGAAGTTCGGGCGGGAGGTGAATGCCGTGGGGATGGAGTTAGGGCTTGCTTCTTGTGATTCGTCACTCTGTGAAGTACCCCTTTTTACCGGGGAAGCACTGGCAAGACAGAGCAGGCCAGAGAGCTTGAACGCCTATCACCCACGCTTCAGCGCCACACGCGGCAGCCCCAGCACCAGCGCCAGTGGCCCCAGCAGCAAGACCCACAGCGCGGCCTGCACGCCAAACCGCTGGGCCAGCGTCCCCAGCACAATAGGAACCAGACCAGCCAGCACCGCCGACACTGAACCCAGGGCCATGACTGTGCCGCTCTGGGCGGGCAGAAGGGTATAAAGCCGGGCCTGCAACACCGCGTACCAGCCGGAAGTGAGCAGACCCAGCACACCCAGGAGCGCCAGCTTGAGGCCCAATTGGGGCAACAGCAGGAACGCGGCAAACGCCAGAGCCACGCCCACCGCACTCAGGCGCACGTAGGCCACGCCCGACACGCGCTCCAGCACAGGCACGATCAGCACGTCTCCCAGCAGGCCCACGCCCGTCAGAACAATCACCGCCAGGCCTGCCTGGGCCGCGCTGACTCCGACCGCATCAACGAAATACAGGGCCACAAACCCCCGGAACACGTCCAGCATCAGGTCGGCGCATTCCAGCAGCAACATGGACAGGCGAATCTGGCCCCGGCTGAGGGCCGCACGTAACCCCTGCCAACCTGCCCGGAAGGTGGCTGACACCGGGAGGCGAACCGGGGCATCTGGACGCAACTGCATCACGGGATCAAGTTGCGCGCGCACAGACCACAGCAAGACCAGAGCGGCGAGCGCCAACCCTGCCAATCCAGCGAAGACCTGACGCCAACCCCCGCCCAGCACCACCGACAGGCTTACCAGCAACGGGCCGCCGAGGTTGCCCACCGACCCGGCCAGTGCCCACCGCGCCATATTCTGCTCGTGGCGGGCGGGGTCGGCGTCCATCAGGGCCGCCTGGGTCAGGCTGACGAACGCGCCCGAGGCCGGATAGAACAGCAGCAGGGCCAGCAGCAGCGGCCAGAATCCGCTGGCAGTCGCCACCAGCAGCAACGCCGCCGCAAAGCACAGGCCGCCGCCCAGAATCAGGTGTCGCCTGTAGCCCGCATCCGACAAAAAGCCCAGCACAGGCTCCAGCAGATTGGCAAACACGGCGGGAATGCCCAGCAGCAGACCCACCTGCACGTAATTTAAAGACAGGTCGGAGCGCAAGGGCGGCCAGGCCGCGCCCGTTGCACCATCTACAAGTTCATCCACCAGTTCGGCGGCAAGGGCCGCCAGCAAAAACAGGGCGGGCGTCAGCAGGCGGCGGGGCCGAGAAAAACGCAATTTCAGAGCACGTAGATTCATGGGACTGTTCCTTTTGGGCAAGAGACGAACACGCTGGGAAGGCGGGTGCGCCCCGTTGCGGCGGGGAAAGTCCGGTGCAGGCCACCGTGTTCGGGCGGCCCAGTGGGTCAGGTCACCAGGGGGGGAACGACATGGATTTAGGGTACATCTTGCCCAGCACGGGAGCAAAGGGAAAGGCTCCAGCAGATGCCAGAGCCTTTGAGGGAGATGCGCCGGAACCTCAGCTCCAGTTCCAGACCGTGGGTTCGTACTCGTAAGCCCCGCCGATCATGCGGCGAATGTGGCCCAGTGCGTGGAAAGGGAAGTGGTAACCCGTGACCCACAGCCCTTCGGTGGTGACCTGATCGAACAGGCGTTGGCGCGTGCGGGCGGCCAGTGCACCGTCGGTATCGAAGCCCACGTAAGCGCCCCGGTGCTTCAGGCTGAGCAGGAAGTGTCCGGCGGCGTCTCCGAAGACCATCAGGCCTGCATTGCCGCTCTGGGCACGCACGCTGAGGTGGTTAAGAGTATGGCCGGGGCTGAGGAGGGCGGTCAGACCGGGCACAATTTCGGCTTCCGGCTGAATCAGCGTAAAGCGGTCACGCAGGCCGATCAGATTGGCCTGCACCGAGGCGTTGGGGTTGGCCTGGGTCGTCCAGAACTGAAATTCTGCCGCGCCCATGACGTGCCGCGCCTGCGGAAAGGTGGGCTGCCCCGCCGTGGTCAGGCCGCCGATATGGTCGCCGTGACCGTGGGTAATAAAGACGGTGTCGATGGTGGCCGGATCAATGCCTGCCCGCCGGATATTGGCGAGCGTCTGGCCTGCCGCGCCGCCACGTCCGGTATCGATCAGCACACGGTTTTTGCCCGTCTCAATGATGGTGGGATTGAAGTGGTTGACCGTATCTGTGGCCGCCACATGGTATTCGGCCAGGGTGGCGGCAAATTCGGCCTGACGGTCTGGATTTGCGCCCCAGGTGGGCAGCAGGGCGGGCAGCGGAGCCGTGCCGTCGCTGAGCACGGTGACCGTCATATCCCCAATTTTCTGGCGGTAGAAGCCGTTGCCGTTCATGGGCAGGCCGGGCTGTGCCGATGCAGCGGGCGTGCCCGTTTGCTGGGCCAATCCCAGCGGCGAAACGGCGGCCACTGCGCCCGTCAGTCCCAACACTTGCAGGGCGCGGCGGCGATCCAGGGAAGAGGCAGGCAGATGGAATTGATCGTCAGACATAAAAAAACCTCCGGCGAGTGGGCCAAGGAAAACAACATTGGTCGAAGCCGGATGAAGGCCACCAGCAGAGGGGCGTCATCCAGACAGAACTGAACTTACCCTTTAACGTTGAACGGTAAGTGGAGGGCACAAAGTATCCAGCGACACGGTGGACGTTTGGCTAAGGTTTAGAAAAAGCTGCGCCGGTGCGTCTGGACAGTGGGTGAAGGCTGGCGCGGGCAGGAAAAATGGACTGTCTTTGGCCCTAGGCGCGGCTCTGGCCCTCGCCGCGCACGACCCATTTGGTGGTGGTCAGTTCTCGCAGACCCATCGGCCCACGGGCATGCAGTTTTTGCGTGCTGATCGCCACTTCTGCGCCCAGGCCCAGTTGGCCGCCGTCGTTGAAGCGGGGGCTGGCGTTCACCATCACGGCGGCGCTGTCCACGTCCTGCACAAAGCGTTCAGCCTGAGCAGCGGCACGGGTGAGAATCACATCGGTGTGGTTGCCGTGCAGGGCGATAAAATCCAGCGCCTCTTCCATGCTTTCCACCACGCGGAGACTGGCGGTGAGGGCCAGAAACTCGGTGCCGTAGTCGGCGTCGGTAGCCAGTTGGGCCTTTACCCCAGCGGGTTGAAGAACGGCTAATGCTTCGGCGTCGGCCCGCAACTCTACGCCGTGTGCAACGAGATCCTGGGCAATGGCGGGCAAGGCAGTCAGCGCGGCGCGGGCCACCAGCAGGGTATCGAGCGCGTTGCAGGCACTGGGTTTTTGCACCTTGGCATTGCGGATGATCTGCACGGCCAGCGCCACGTCTGCCGGATCCTGGGTAAAGGTGCCGTCCAGATACAGATGCACCACGCCGATG
This sequence comes from Deinococcus sp., assembly GCA_028287665.1. Classification (GTDB taxonomy): domain Bacteria; phylum Deinococcota; class Deinococci; order Deinococcales; family Deinococcaceae; genus Deinococcus. The sequence goes on from JAQBPF010000413.1 coordinate 5,063, forward strand.
CCGCCCACAATGACGGGTACGGTGGCATTTTCGACGCAGTAGCGGTGCAGCCCCGCGCCCCCACGCGGAATAATGGCGTCTACCAGGGTATCCAGCCGCAACAGCTCACGCATCCGCTCGCGGGCGGGGTCGTGAATGACCTGCACGGCGTCGGCAGGAAGCTGTTGGGCGTGCAGGGCGGCATGAATGGCCGCTTCCAGCGCCGCGTTACTGAATACGGTTTCCTTGCCGCCGCGCAGAATCACGGCGTTGCCACTCATCAGGGCGAGGGCCGCTACATCAACCGTGACGTTGGGGCGACTCTCGTAGATCACGCCCAGCACGCCCAGGGGTACGCGCCGACGCGACACGCTGATGCCGCTGGGCTGCACTTCTTCGGCAGTGGTTTCGCCCACCGGGTCGGGCAGGGCCGCCACCGCTTCGACATCGGCGGCGATGGCTTCCAGCGAGGCGGCAGACAACCGGAGACGGTCGATCATGTGCGCGGGCAACTCGGCGGCCTGTGCAGCGGCGATGTCCTGCGCGTTGGCGGCCAGAATGCCTGCCTGCC
>JAQBPF010000438.1 GCA_028287665.1 Deinococcus sp.
CACAGTAGGCCGTAGTCAGGAATGCCTTCCATCCACTCAAATCCCTTCAGCTGAGGCCGGGTGGCCAGCTCAACCCAGCCAGTCGGCACAAGTTCGGTGCCGTTCCACGAGCCGCGCTGAAGCGTCAGTTGACCAAAGCGCAGCATCTCACGCGAGGTCAGGTGCAGGCTGCCCGACGCAAAGGGGCGGCCACAGGGATCGGCGGGCCACTCTGGAGCAACGACTCCCAACGGGCCGAGCAGCACGTCCTGGGCAAAGGCCGCCAGAGGCTGCCCCACCGCTTCTGCAAGGGCCGCCCCCAGCACATGAACGCCTGCGTTGGAATAGCGGAAAGTCGTGCCGGGTGCGTCAAGCAGGGGATACTCCAGCGCGAAGCGAACAGGATCCTGGCTGGTAAACCAGGCGTCGTCATAGCTGGCATCCGTAATTTCAGAAGGAAGTCCGCACGTCATGGTCAGCAGATGGCGCACCCGCACTTGCGCCCAACGGGAATCCTGAAGGGTGGCTGGACTACTGGAGAGCAGAGGCAAAACGGGTTGTTCCAGGCTGGACAACAGGCCGCGCTGAAGCGCAATTCCCGTCAACAACGACACGACACTTTTGGTGACGGACTGGGTATCGCGGCGGTCGGCCGCCTGACCCTCAAAGTAACGCTCAAAGGCCAGTTGTCCATGACGCGCCACCACCAGACTGGTCACATCCGGAAAAGAGAGAGCCATTCGGCGCTCCAGCGTCAGGAGGGCCGCTCCATTCAAACCGAGCGTTTCAGGAACAGGAACGGGGGGAGCCGAGAACATGTCTGGCATCATGTCCGATTTTTGAGACTGGCGTGGCCTGAACGCGGTGTCCCGTGTCAGGGGCGAGGCGTTGTCCGATCTGGCTTCAGAGCTGCCGACCCAGCCCAGGTGCTGATCGAAACAGGGTCCTCCACCAACACCCCAGTGTCGATCACATGGAGAGGAATTTCTAAGGGAAACGTCAGCTTCAAATCTTGACTGAGGGTGAGTTTTTTTATACTATTAAAGAACCACCGAATTAAATAATTTCCACGGGCTCTGCAGGAGGCAAGTTATGAACCGGAAAGTCCTTGTTGTTACCGGCATGTTGGTCGTGCTCAATGCGCTGACGGCACCCGCTCTGGCCCAAAAGGTCACCCTGAAATTCTCGGCCCACTGGCTCAGTGAGCAGCGCCGCCCCACCATCACCAAGATTCTCGAGACCTGGAACCAGCGCAACCCCAACATTCAGGTGGAATATACGGGCGTGCCGTTTGACCAGATCATCACCAAAACCATTGCCGGGGTCGCTGCAGGCAACGCACCAGACGTAGTGGTGCTGGACATCCGCACCACCAAGCAGCGGGCCGCCAAGAACCAGATTCTCGACCTGACTTCGCTGGGCGCGAATACCATCAAGAGTGGGTTCTACCCCAACCTGTGGAGTACCGCCACCTACAACGGCAAGCAGTACGGCCTGCCGTTCGTGACCGATACCCGCGTGCTTTTTTATAACAAGGCGGCTTTCAAGGAAGTCGGTTTGAATCCCAACAAGCCCCCGACAAGTTGGGATGACCTCTGGACCTATGCCCAGAAACTCGACAAGAAAGACGGAACCCGCTGGACCCGTATTGGATTTCACCCCAATTTCGGGGATTTCGGTTATGCAGGCTGGCTCACCAATGCAGGCGACTCTTTCTTTGACAAGAACAACGAGGAAGCGCGTGCCAACAATGCCAACGCTGTGAAAGTGCTGGCCTGGATGAAGAAGTGGACCGACAAGTACGGCGCGAACAACTATGCGGCCTTCAAAGCCTCTTTCGGCGGCGGCGCACAGGATGAGTTCATGTCCGGCAAGGTGCCGATGGTGGTGAAAAACGGCAACTACCTGACCACGCTCCGGGTGAACGCGCCCAACCTGCAATACGGTTTTGTGGCGGTGCCCACCGAAGACGGCAAACAGGACGGCACAAGCTCATGGGGCGGCGGCTTCAACGTCGAGATTCCCCGCAGCACCAAGTTCCCGAAACAGGCGTTTGCTTTTGCCAAATACCTGACCACCGAGGGAGCCAAGGTCTGGGCCGCCGAGCAAAACGACCTGCCCGGCTATCAGGTGGCGCGTCTGGGCAACAAAAACCCCAACTTTATCAAGCTGGCCAACAACCTGAAATACACCTACGTGGATACCGTGCCTCTGTACGCGCCCTCGTATGAAACGGCCATCAACAAGGCCGTTGACGATGTGCTGCTGCGCGATAAAGATCCCAAGCCTGCTCTGGACGAGGCCCAAACGTCCATTGCCAAGCAGGTCGCCGACGGCAAACGGGACGCCGCCCGCTGAGGCGAAGTTCAGCACACTCCAGCAGAAGAGGAGAGGGCCAGAGCAATCTGGCCTTCTCCTTCTCTTCGTATCCAGTTGAGCGGCAGAGGGTGGCATCACGATCAAATCGGCTTTTCTCTACAGTCGGGGACCACCCGTCAGTCTCTCGGCAGTCCCCACAGGTCGATGATCTGCTTGTTCATCCTGCTTCACACCGGTGAGGTTTCTCAGGTCTTTGAGTTGCCTCAGCTGATCAGGACTTTGGGCAACGTACATCCTGTCCAAAGTATTTGACGCTGAGTTTGGCATAGGTCCCGTCTGCCATCAGCGTCGCCAGGGCTTTGTTGACCGCGCCGAGCAACTCTGGGTTGTTTTTGTCCATCGCCATGCCGATGCGTTCAGGAAAGACGATGTCGCCCAGTTGCAATTTGCCGGGCAGCACTTTGCTGGCATCGATGGCATTGAAGCGGTCGAGCACCATCGCATCGGCGCGGTTGTTCAGTACGGCGTTGAGTTGGTCGTTGGTGGTGGAAAATGTTTTGACGCCTGCAATGCCGGGCAGCTTTTGAACGTAGCCCAGGTAGGTGGTGTTGACGCCCATGGTGACCACCTTGCCCCTCAGGTCGGCCAGGGTGCGGGGTCCGCCCGGCCGGGCGACCAGCACGCCGCCGCTGCAATAGTGCGGCGCTGAGAAATCTACCGCTTTGAGCCGCTCGGGGGTGATGCCGTGGGAGGCGATCACCAGGTCGTAACGGTTGCGGTCCAGCCCCAGCAGCAGGCTTTCAAACACCACCGTTGTCCACACCGGCTTCAGGCCCAGCTGACGGGCCAGCGCATTGCCCAGCTCCACCTCGAAGCCAGTCAGGGTCTTGTTTTTGTAAAAATTGAAGGGAGGATAGTTGCCCTCGGTGGCGAGGCGCAGCACTCCCGACGTTTTGATCTGCGGCAAGGAAGAGGCCTGGGCAGGCAGCGGAGCACTCGCAAGGGACACGACCAGCAGGGCACACATCCGGGACTGGGACATTCTGTTCTCCTTAGAAGGGGCTGAGCTGTTAGAGGGGCGTGGACTGAAGAAGGTGAGCAGGAAAGGGCGCGCCGTGCCCGAACGCTCCGGGGGCGGCGCAGTTGCGGGCGGCTTCTTGGGCACCGGCGTTCAGCGCCGCCGGGATGTCCTGACGCTCCGCCCACTGCTGCAAAAAGGCGGCAATAAAAGCGTCACCAGCCCCCAGGGTGTCGGTCACCTGCGCCGGAAGACTGGCCTGAAAGAAGAACTCTCCGCCACTCAGGGCCAATGAGCCCGCCGCGCCACGGGTCACCACCACCACCCGCGCCCCGTGTTCCGCCGCCGCTGTGGCCAGAGCCTGTGCCTCTTCCAGCGACCCTTCGCCCGCCGATAAGAAAGCCACGTCCAGCAGGGGGCAGACCTGAAGCAGAAGCTCTGGAGTCCATTCCGACGAAAAATCGTAGGACAGCACTGGCGCGGCCTGCCGAATCTGGGGCAGCACGTCATCTAGGGCGCTGTAAATGCTGGTATGCACCAGGTCGTGGTGGGCAATGAAGCTGAGATCCTGATCGTCGAGGGTCCACTGGCCCTGCACGCCGGGGTCACTGCCCACAAAATGACGGTCGCCGCCTCGGTGCTCGATTTTGGACCAGGAGGTCAGGCCTTCGACCTGGCGGCAGTGCGTGATGTCCACGCCCTCGGCCCTCAGCGCCCCCAGAATCAGGTGGCCCGCCGGATCCGTGCCGACACACCCCATGTAGCTGGAAGGGTGGCCCAGCCGCGCACTGAGGGCCGCGGCGTTCACCGCGTTGCCGCCGGGGTACATGGTCGCGCTGCTCAGGTACAGGTCAGCGGTGTTGTCCCCTATGCCGAGCAGGCGGGCCATCTCAGTACTCCGTGATCCACATGTAGCGCCGGGTATCCAGCGATTGCTGGCGCTCGGCGGCGAGGTGTTCTGCAAAGCGGTTCAGGGCGGCCTGAAGGCCGTAGGGGGCCAGCAGCGCCCGGACCTCGGGGGCCACGCCCGTCATGGGCAGGTCGCGGGAATCGTAGGCCATCACGTGGGGGGTGTACTTCTGGCAGAAGGCCAACGCCCGCTCGGCCAGAGGGCGGCTGGGGTCTTCTCCAAGCAGCACGAAGACAGGGGTGTGTTCATCCAGAATCTCAAAGGGACCGTGGAACCATTCGGCGGCCTCGAAAGGAACGCTGTGAACCCACTGCATTTCCATCAGCATGCAGACGCCGAACACGTAGGCAGTCGCAAACACCGGCCCCGACGCCAGATGATAGAAGGTCTGGTTCGTGCGGTACGTCTGGGCGTCGGTGCGGCCCCTCGCGTCACTGAGTTCCGCCGATTCCACCAGCACGCCGGGCAGGGCGTCCAGCGAGCGCATCAGCGGTTCATAGAGGGCGTACCCGTGCCGTCCATCCAGCAGCCCGGCCACCAGCCCCTGCAACACGATATACACCCCGGTATGGGCCTGCTCGGTTTCTCCCATCAGGAGCAGATGCTGTGCGCCCTGTGACAGGGGTTTGTCTGCGGTACTGGTGACCACCACGGTGCGGCAGACCTGGCCCCTCAGAAACTGTGCCGCCTGAACCGTCTCCTGCGTGGTGCCCGATTTGGAAGCCAGGACAACCAGAGTGCGTTCGTCCAACTTGGGCTGCAAGGCCAGAAATTCTGCTGGGAAGTAGCGCTTCACCACCAGGTCGGTCTGGGCCTGATCAAGCCAGTACTCCAGGCTGAGCATGACGCGGTTGGGCGCGCCGCAGGCCACAAAGTAGATGCGGTCAATCTGATGGGCCAGCTCACGGCCCAGTGCAGCCGCCTCGTTTTTGGCCCGCAGCGCCCCTTGCAGGCTGCTGATGATCAGATCACGGTCGATGGCGGCGGCAACAACGGATGGGACAGTCTCCGGGATGGTCATACAGCTCCTTGGTCTACTTGGTATATACCAAGCATACGCCGGGCTGCTTGGGTTCGTCAAGGTTCCTGCCGCTCAAGCTCAGGCATCTGCGCCACGGCAGCGCGGCCCTCACCGATGTTGAACACCACCAACTGCGGGTGATTGACCGACTTAAGGTACTCAAACGGCTGACCGGAAGTGTCCTGCACCACCGAGCGGTACAGCAAGACGGCGTGGTTGGGGGCCAGATTCAGAGCCTCGGCCTCGGGCGGAGTGGCGAACGAGACTCCGATCACGCTTTCCCCCAGCGCGGCGGCGATTCCGTAGCGCTCTTCAAGGATCTGGTACAGCGATCCGCCCTCCAGCAGGTCTTCGGCGGCCAGGCCCGGAACCCGCGCCGCCGACAGATAACTCGTTTCCAGACAGAAGGGCACGCCGTCCACGAGGCGCAGGCGGCGGATGACCACCACGGGGCTGCCGGGAGCGAGGTGCAGTTTGGACGCCACATTGGCCGGAGCCGCGGCCCATAGGAATTCCAGCAACTTGCCCCCGGCCCGGCCCCCGGTGGCCGCCACCATCTGCGTGATGCTGTGCAGGTGAGCGTGATTGAGCAGTCGCCGGACTTTGGGCGTGCTGACCCGCGTACCGGTCGTGCTGTCCCGCTCCAGCAGCCCCTGTTTGACCAGGTTGTCGACCGCCCGGCGCACCGTCATGCGGCTGACGCTGAGGGTCTGGGCCAGTTCTCGCTCCGAGGGCACCTTGTCGCCGGGCTGGTACTCGCCGCTTCCGAGCATTTCCTGAAGCCGCTGCTGAACCTGCAGGTAGCGGCGTTGCGTGAAGTCGTCCGTCATCTCCTCTAGCATGCCGTCTTTCGGGACCCGGCTGGGCCACACAGGCGGCCTGGCCTCTGGGAGAAGCTCGAACTCCGATACCCACCCAACCCAGGCTCAGATGCCCAGCACAGGATGGGGCCGGTACGGTTCCTCCAACGCCTGAAGATCGGCTGGCGTAAGCTTGACATTCAGGGCCGCCACAGCATCTTCCAGATGCGCCATCTTGCTGGCCCCCACGATGGGCGCGGTGACGCCCGGCTGGTGCAGCAGCCACGCCGTCGCCACCTGCGCGGGCGTGACCTCCAGGCGGGCCGCCACCTCGGCCACACGCTGCTGCACAGCGTAATCGTCCTCGGTCCGGTACATCGACTCACTGAACTTGTCACTTCGTGCACGGGTCGTTTTTGCTTCCCCGGCCTGCCGGTTGCCTGCCAGAAAGCCTCTGGCGAGCGGACTCCAGGGAATGACACCGATCCCGTCTTCCCGGCACAGGGGCAGCATCTCGCGCTCTTCCTCGCGGTACACCAGGTTGTAGTGGTTTTGCATACTCACAAAACGGGTCAGGCCATGCAGGTCGGCCACATGCTGCATCTTGGCAAACTGGTAGGCCAGCATGCTGCTTGCGCCGATATAGCGCACCGCCCCAATTCGCACCAGATCGTGCAGGGCCGTCATGGTTTCGAGGATGGGCGTTTCGGGGTCGAACCGGTGAATCTGGTAGAGGTCGATATAGTCGGTGCCCAGGCGTTTCAGGCTGGCCTGGGCCGCGTCCATGATGTGCTTGCGCGACAGCCCCGCCTCGTTGACCCCCGGCCCCATCCGGCTGAAGACCTTGGTGGCCATGATGACCTGATCGCGCCGGGCATGCTGCGTCAGGGCGCGGCCCAGCACCTCCTCGCTCTTGCCCAGCGAATACACGTCCGCCGTGTCAAAAAAGTTGATGCCGAGTTCCAACGCCCGCACGATAAACGGCAGGCTCTGGTCTTCAGGCAAGACCCAATCGCGCCACGCCGGATCACCGTAGGTCATGGTTCCGAGAGAAATTCGGGACACTTTCAGTCCACTCTGGCCCAGCCGCATGTACTCCATAGCGCACTGTAGACCACGCTGGCCCCCACGAAACACTGC
>JAQBPF010000496.1 GCA_028287665.1 Deinococcus sp.
AAGACCAACGACATCACGGGCGACGGCACCACCACCGCCACCGTGTTGGGTCAGGCAGTGGTCAAGGAAGGCCTGCGTAACGTCGCCGCTGGCGCCAACCCCCTGGCCCTCAAGCGCGGCATCGAGAAGGCCGTACTGGCCGCCATCGAAGAAATCAAGAAACTGGCCGTGCCCGTTGAAGATTCCGACGCCATCAAGAAAGTCGCGGGCATCAGCGCCAACGACGAGCAGGTCGGCGAAGAAATCGCTTCCGCGATGGACAAAGTCGGCAAAGAAGGCGTCATCACCATCGAAGAGAGCAAGGGCTTTGACACCGAAGTGGACGTGGTGGAAGGCATGCAGTTCGACAAGGGCTTTATCAACCCTTACTTCGTGACCAACGCCGAGAAGATGGAAGCCGTCCTCGAAGACGCCTACATCCTGATCAACGAGAAGAAGATCAGCAACCTCAAAGACCTGCTGCCCGTGCTGGAAAAAGTGGCGCAGACGGGCCGTCCTCTCTTGATCATCGCGGAAGACGTGGAAGGCGAAGCCCTCGCCACCCTCGTGGTGAACAAGCTGCGCGGCACGCTGAACATCGCCGCCGTGAAAGCCCCCGGTTTCGGTGACCGCCGCAAGGAAATGCTGCGCGACATTGCTGCCGTCACTGGCGGCCAAGTGGTCAGCGAAGACCTCGGCCACAAGCTGGAAAACACCGGCATGGACATGCTGGGCCGCGCCGCCCGCATCCGCATCACCAAAGACGAAACCACGATTGTGGACGGCAAGGGTGAGCAGACCGAGATCGACGCCCGCGTCAACGCCATCAAGGCCGAACTGGACACCACCGACAGCGACTACGCCAAAGAGAAGCTGCAGGAGCGTCTCGCCAAACTCGCAGGCGGCGTTGCCGTGATCCGCGTGGGCGCAGCCACCGAAACCGAACTGAAGGAAAAGAAGCAACGCTACGAAGACGCCCTCAGCACCGCCCGCAGCGCTGTTGAAGAAGGCATCGTATCGGGCGGCGGCACCACGCTGCTGCGCATCATTCCTGCCGTTCGCAAGGCCGCCGAAGCCCTCACGGGCGACGAAGCCACGGGCGCACGCATCCTGATCCGTGCCCTCGAAGAACCCGCCCGCCAGATCGCCGTCAACGCCGGATTCGAAGGCAGCGTCGTCGTCAACGCCGTCATCAACTCCGACAAGCCCCGCTACGGCTTCAACGCCGCAACGGGCGAGTACGTGGACGACATGATCGCCGCTGGCATCGTGGACCCCGCCAAAGTGACCCGCACGGCGCTGCAAAACGCTGCCAGCATCGGCGCACTTATCCTCACCACCGAAGCCATCGTCTCCGACAAACCCGAGAAGCCTCAGGCTCAGGGCAACGGCGGCGGCTCCCCCGACATGGGCGGAATGGACTTCTAAAGCAGATAGATTCAACCAAAAGAGCCGGGGCGTTTGCCTCGGCTTTTTTTGGTTCGTCCCCTATCCTCTCCCCATGCTGATCGTCTTTTCTGGCCTGCCCGGTTCCGGTAAATCTACGCTGGCGCACGCGCTGGCAACTCACCTGAACGCCGTGTACCTGCGCCTGGACACCATCGAGGCGGCACTACTGAATGCGGGCCTGCCCTCGGTAGGTGTGGAAGGCTACGCGGTGGCTTACGCTCTGGCCGCCGATGCGTTGCGGCTGGGGCAAACGGTGGTGGCCGATTGCGTGAATCCCCTGACTGTGACGCGGGAAGCATGGCAGGCGGTGGCGCGAAATATGTCCAGCCGAATGCTGGACCTGGAGGTGATCTGTTCGGACAGACAGGAGCATCGGCGGCGGGTGGAAACGCGGCAGGCCGATGAGGGCAATTGGGCCGGACGTTGGCAGCCGCCCAAGTGGGAAGCGGTGGCACGGCACGACTACGAAGCGTGGACTTCGGCCCGAACCGTCATGGATACCGCCAGCGGGAAACAGGCAGAACTTTTGACGAAAGTACTGGCGTTGGCGCAGAATCCTGACAGATGACCCCCACCCTATGTGCTTTCGCGCCGTCATTCGCTGAGCCGGGGCAGAGGCGCTCAGAAAACGTGGGGGGGCTTGTGGAAAAGGCCCGACCATCTTCATGGCTTCCTGTCCTCCGTCTGATACGCCAGCGTGGGCACGCCCGCCGCGTCCACTGTATACGCCTGATAGGTCAGGGTGGTCTGCGTGACTTTCAGCCAGAAGAAGCCCGGCGTGTTCATGGCCTGAAAATCGCTGGGGACGGGAAGGCCCAGCCCCGGCCCCGTGGTCTCGCCCGCCGCGCCCGACACCAGCAGGCGTGTGCCGGGGCAAACACCGTTCTGGGTGGAAAACAGTTGCAGCGTATGGTCGTGCCCCGCCGCGATCAGGTCAGCCTTGCCACAGGCGGCCTGCTGGTACATGCTCCTGACCGCCGCGCCGCTGGCCCACGGCAGTACCGCGCCGTAGGTGTACGTTCCGGCGCTGCCGTGCAGCCCGTTGTTCAGCAGCGGATGATGGCCCAGCACCACGTTCCAGCGGGCCTGGCTGGCGTCCAGGCTCTGCTTCAGCCAGGCCCGCTGCGCCGTATCGAAGGCCGCGCCGGGGCGGTAGCTGGGGTCGCGGTTGGGCAGGTACGAGGCCAGCGGGGCGGTATCGACCACGAAAAACTGTGCCAGATCGCCCCACGCGGCGCGGTAGGCCCGCTGCGGCATGATCCACTGCGGATGGCTGCGGGCATAGTCGAGTTCACTTTGGAGGGCCGCTGGGTCCGCGCCGTCACCACCCGTCAGCCACGATTCGTCGTGATTCCCCGCCACCATCAGGAAGGGGAAGTTCAGCGGGCCGTACAGGTCAGCGAACCGCTTCTGAAATACGGGATCGTCGGCGCTGTTCGGAGCCTTCGGATAAAAGTTGTCGCCCAGACCCACGCCCAGATCACAGCCCTGCTGCTGGCATACGCGGGCGATGGCCTTTGCCACTGCCGCCTGAATCTCGCCGCCCTTGCCCTGATCGCCCATCATCATCACCCGCAGTTCGGCAGGATGTTCGCCAGCCCCCAGCAGAGCCGACGTATCTTGAAAATTGACAGTCGAGGCCGGAGCGCAGGCGGCCAGCAGCAGCGGAAGGGCCAGAGCAGGAAAACGGCGCATGGCCTCAGCATATCGCCGCTGTCGTGTCCGCTGCTTTTCCTGTCACCCCCGGAATCGGCAGCGGAAGGAAGGCAAAGCGGGCAGATATAGGCACGCCTTCCTGAGAAGGCAGAACTTCTGACGAACGTGCTGGCGTTGGTGCAGAATCCTGATAGATGACCCCCACCCTGCTCGTCGTTTCTGGCCTGCCTGCTTCCGGCAAAACGCAGTTGGGCACGCGACTGGCTGCCCAACTCCGCTGGCCCAACGTGACCAAAGACGATTACAAGCAACTGTTGCACGATGGCCTGCCTAACCTGACCAACGCCCAATCCGGCCCCCTCAGCTTCCGCCTGATGTACCACGTGGCAGGCATAACGCTGGCGGCGGGCATAAATACGGTGCTGGAAACGCACTTTTACCGGGGGCTCGGTGAAAAAAATATTCAGGCAGTAGCAGAGGCACATGGGGCGCAGTTGCTCCAAATTTTCTGTCACGCCCCCATTGATGAACTGGCGCGGCGACATGCGGCGCGGGTGGCGTCTGGCCTGCGCCCACACATTGACCATGCGTCGCTGGATCATTACAACGTGCCCGACTATTGGTGCCATACGCCGCTGGACTTGGCCGCGCCACTGCTGCGGGTGGACACGACCCAGACTGTAGATGTTGGGGAAGTAGTGGCCTGGGTCAGGTCGGCTGCTGGGTCGGCGCTGGACTGACCGCATCAATTGCCCCGCCCTTGGCCCGCGCCATTCGCCCTTCTACCGCGTGCAGCACCAGCCCCGCCAGAATGCCCCAGAACGCCGCGCCGATGCCCAGCAACGACACGCCGCTGAGGGTGACGACCAGTACAGTGGGGGCGGCCAGCGTGCCGGGAGCCTCGCGCAGTCCGGTCTGTAGCGACGTACCTATGGCCGCCAGCAGAGCCAGGCCTGCCAGTGCCGAAATCGCCTCGGTGGGCAGCAGGGCCAACAGACTGAGGAAAGTTCCGGCACACAGCCCCAGCACGATATAAAACACGCCCGCCCAGACCGCCGCCGTGTAGCGCCGCGCTGGGTCGGGGTGTGCTTCGGGGCCGCTGACGATGTTGGCGAGCAGCGCCGCCAGCGTGAGGTTGTGGCAGCCCACCAGCGCCGCGCCTACCGAGGCCACACCGCAGGCCCGAATAACCGGCGCGGGGGCGGGGGCAAATCCGGCGACTTTGAGGGTGGCGAATCCAGGCACGAATTGCCCGGTGAAGGCCAGCAAGGTCAGCGGCAGCGCCAGATTCAGCGTGGCCTGCCAGGAGAACTGCGGAACAACCACCTGCGGCACGGTCAGCGCCAGATGCACCGGGGCGGAATGCAGCAGTCCCAGGGCGGCGCTGCCCGCCACACCCACCACCAGCACGCCCGCCACCGCCCAGCGCGGCGAATAGTGCCGCAGCGCGAAATAAGTCAGGATCATCAGGCCCACCAGCGCGGGTTCTTTGCCGAACGCCTGCACCGCCCGGAAGCCGAACGGCAGCAAGATCGCGGCGTTTAGGACGGCGGCCAGATGCGTGGGAATGCGCTCGATCAGGCGGGTCAGAGGCCGGAACGTGCCCAGCAGGATCACCAGTACGGCAGAAATCAGGAACGCGCCCACCGCCTGCGGAAAAGGAATACCGGGCAGCGCCGTCGCCAGAAACGCAATGCCGGGGGTAGACCAGGTGGATAAAATCGGCATCCGCGTTCGCAGACTCAGGTAAATGCTGACCAGACCGCACAGCACCGTCGATCCCCACACCCAGGACATGACCGTGCCGGAATCGAGGTGGGCGCTGTCGGCCACGGCATACACCAGCACCGTGGGGCCAGCAAAGCCGATCAGAATGGCGATCAGGCCAGTCAGGGCAGCTTGCGGGCTGGAATCCAGCCAGAACTGACGCAGACTCAGGGGGGGCAGGCTGGCCGGGCGGGGAGCAACTGGGGTGGTCTGCATGGGTGAACCTCCGTATGGGCCAAGTGTTGGCAGTCCTTTGGACTGCTCGATAGAGCAAAATCACAGCCAATTGGACTGAAATAAACAGGTCAGTTAGACAAGGGAATGAATTGACCGGAGCGATTGGACTGCTACACTGCTGCCATGCCGCCTGCCACACGTTCCTCGGGTCGTCCTTCCACCGACCAACCCAACTGGGCGACTCTGCTGGCCCACTGGCGCAGCGGGCCGGGGCCTCTGCGTACGCGCCTGACGGCTGCACTCCGGGCCTGTATTCACGCGGGCGACCTCGGCCCCGGCGACGCGCTGCCTGCCGAACGCACACTGGCCGAGTTGCTGCTGGTCAGCCGGAGCACGGTGGTCACGGCCCTGGAGGCGCTGGAGG
>JAQBPF010000499.1 GCA_028287665.1 Deinococcus sp.
AAGGATGCACAGGCGGCTGGACATGAAAACGTGGCAATCGTGACCCGGCGTGCTGCCGACGCTGACCGTCTCAGCACTGAACTGCACGACCACGACACCGACGCCCAGCCCATTACCACGCAGGAACACCGTTACCGGGGCGGTGTGGTGATCCTGCCTGTGAACCTTGCCAAAGGGCTGGAGTTCAGCGCTGCGATTGTGGCCAACGCCGACGCCGACACCTACGACGAATCTACCGAGTATGAACGGCGACTGTTGTACGTGAGTGCCAGCCGCGCCCTGCACTGGTTGGGCGTGGTGAGCGCGGGGGAGTTGCACCCGTTGGTGGGGTAGGGAAGAGGGTGTAAGGTCGAAGCGTCCAACGGAGTGATTTCCCGCCACTCCCGCACTTGCACGGCGCTCCATGACAACAGGGGGAGCCTCAGCCTAGGCCGAAGCTCCCCCTGCCCAGCTCTGAGGTGCAGCCTTCAGGGCTCGAAGCTGTCCTGGAAGGCGTAGCGGTCGCCGCGTACCCAGTAATTGACATACGACACACGCTTGGGGCCGCTGTAGGTGGTACGGCGCAGCAGGAAGGCCGCCGTGCCAAGTGAGACCCGCAGGAGGTCGGCTTCTTCCTGCCGCAGATTGACGGCTTCCAGATTCTGCTCGACGCGGGCCAGCGGCACACCCATACTGACCATCGTTTCGTGGATGCTCTCGGCGCTGAGGTTGTGTTCCAGCAGTTTGGGCACGATGGCGGCATTGATATACCGTTTTTCGATGACCAGCGCTTCATCGCCCGCCGTGCGGAGACGGTGGACAAAAATAACGGGATCGCCGGGCTGAATCTGAAGCACGATAGCGATTTCGGGCGTGGCCTCGATCTGCATGGCCCGGAGAACCGTGGTGCGGTGGTCGGGATGGCGGGCCCACTCTTTGAAGGGGCGAATGCGGAACATGCCCTGCCGGAAGCGTTTTCCGGTGGGGAAGGTGCCTGCGCCCTGCACGCGGTACACATAACCTTCGCGTTCAAGTTCGTCGATGGCGCGGCGGGCGGTCATCCGCGAGACTTCAAACTCGCGGGCAAGTTGCGGTTCGCTGGGGAGCGGTAGCCCTTCTGGGTAGTGGCCCCCAAGGAGCCGATCTTTCAGTGTGCTTTTGATGAGCGGGTACTTCGCCATGCATCCCCTTCAGGCTCAAACTTGACGTTCCTGTTGAGCCTCTGGTCGCCTATCTTAGAGTTTGTGTCAGGAGTACACAAGGTTGTCTGAGCTGTGACTCGTATGGTAACAAAAATAAGAGCAAAATTCAGGATACATAAAAGCAGAGTTTTTCACGTTTAGTACAGCCTAGCCGCCGATATGCGACATTTCTATTTTGTGACGCTGTGTGGCCTCGCCGCGCTCTTCACTGTATCGATCTAGTCTGACCTGCCATACATTTGCAATTTGTAGACGCAATTCGTCGTCCGATGCCCCAGTTCGCAGGGTCGAACGGAGGTCGGTGCCCGCTCCGGCAAAGAGACAGGTATACAAAATTCCCACCGCAGACAACCTTGCCCGCGAGCAATCGCCGCAGAAAGGGGCCGTGACCGATGAGATCAGGCCCACTTCATGCCCCTGTGCGCCCCGGTGCCGCGCGGCCACTTCGCCCCGGTAGTTGGCCTGCGCGGGCGTAAATTCGCTGCCCAACCCGTCTTCGCTCAGGCGGGCCAGCACCTCGCGGGAGGGAACGACGGCACTCATATTCCAGCCGTTGTGGTTGCCCACATCCATAAATTCGATGAAGCGCACCACCGCTTTGTCGCGCAGCGCCAGCCACAATTCGCGCAGGCCCGCATCGTTCACGCCGCGTTGCACCACCGTATTCACCTTCACGCCCAGTCCAGCTTGCAGGGCCGCTTCTATGCCGTCCAGCACCCGGTCTGGGTGGGTGCCCAGCCCGTTCATCCGACCAAAAATATCAGGGTCCAGGCTGTCGATGCTGACGGTGACGCGCTGCAAGCCTGCCGCTTTCAGGGGAGCCGCAAGCCGGGGCAGCAACAGGCCGTTGGTGGTCAGGGCGATGTCCTGTACGCCTTCCAGGCGGGTCAGGCGGGCCACCAGTTCGGGCAGATCGTGCCTCAGCAGGGGTTCGCCGCCCGTCAACCGCAGTTTTTCTACGCCCAGTGCCACGAACGCCGCCGCCAACCGCTCTATTTCTTCAAAGGTCAGCAGTTCGGTGCGGGGCAAAAAGGCGTAGTCTGGCCCAAACACCTCGGCGGGCATGCAGTACGTGCAGCGCAGGTTGCAGCGGTCGGTCACGCTGATCCGCAGGTCACGCAGGGGCCGCCCCAGGCGGTCGGCCAGTGGCAGGGAAGAGGGGGGCAGCACGGGCATTGTGCTCAAGATACGCGCCCCAGACACGCCACAGGGGGGGGCAGGCGGCAATTGACGCGGCGGTGATCTGGCGGCGGGGTCTTGCCGTCTGACCACCTGTGGGCGTTAGACTCCGGCTAATCGCAATTTGTTTGCCCCCGCGCTCTGTGCCCCGTTCTTGTTGTCCCGTGGAGAACCCCTGCCCATGACTGACCAAATTGACAATGTGCTGCACGAAAACCGCGTGTTCGCCCCCAGTGCCGAGTTTGCGGCCACCGCCAGCTTGACCGCCGCCGAATACCAGACCCGCTATGAACGCAGCCTGCAAGATCCGGACGGTTTTTGGGGCGAGGTGGCCGCCGACCTGACCTGGATGAAGCCCTGGGAGCAGGTGCTGGACTGGCAGGAGCCGCACGCGCAGTGGTTTGTGGGCGGCCAGACCAATATCGCCTTCAATGCCCTGGACCGCCATGTGGCGCAGGGCCTGGGCAGCAAGCGGGCGCTGATCTGGGAAGGGGAAGACGGCGAGGTCCGAACCCTCACATACAGCGAACTCTTGGCCGAGGTGAAGCGGGCGGCCAATGCCCTGACCGCGCTGGGCGTGGTGGCTGGCGACCGCGTGACGCTGTATCTGCCCCTGATTCCCGAGGCGGCCATAGCGATGCTGGCCTGCGCCCGAATCGGCGCGGTGCATTCGGTGGTGTTTGGAGGCTTCAGTGTGGGCGCGTTGGCCGACCGGATCAACGATGCCCAGAGCAAACTCCTGATTACTGCCGACGCAGGCTACCGGCGCGGCCAGCCCGTGAACCTGAAGGCCAACGCCGACGAAGCCGCGACCCGCACGCCCACGCTGGAGCATGTGCTGGTGGTGCGCCGCGCCGGAACGCCTCTGGAGATGCAGGCAGGCCGCGACCTGTGGTGGCATGAGGCGCTCGCCGGGGCAGAGGCCGAGCACGAAGCCGCCGCACTGGACGCCGAGCACCCGCTGTTCGTGCTGTATACGTCCGGCAGTACGGGCAAGCCCAAAGGCGTGCTGCACACCACGGGCGGCTACATGGTGGGCACGTATCTGACCACCAAAACGGTGTTTGACCTCAAGCCTGACGACGTGTTCTGGTGTACCGCCGACATCGGCTGGGTCACGGGCCACAGCTACACCGTGTACGGCCCGCTGCTGAACGGGGCCACCGTGCTGATGTACGAGGGCGCGCCCAACCATCCCGATTGGGGACGCTTCTGGCAGATTATTCAGAAGCACGGCGTGACGATTCTGTACACCGCGCCGACCGCCATCCGCGCCTTTATGCGGCAGGGCGACGCTATTCCGGCAGGCTACGACCTCAGCAGCCTGCGCCTGTTGGGATCGGTGGGCGAGCCGATCAATCCCGAAGCGTGGATGTGGTACCGCCGCGTGATCGGGGGGGATCGCTGCCCCGTCATCGATACGTGGTGGCAAACGGAAACCGGGGCCATCATGCTGACCACGCTGCCGGGAGCGCATCCGGCCAAAC
>JAQBPF010000508.1 GCA_028287665.1 Deinococcus sp.
TCTTGGTCCACAGAAAAGTGTTCGTGTGGCTGAGCGGCAGAGGTAAATCCAGCAAGAACGCCTTTGGGCAACGGCTCAGGCTTGGGCTTAAAACGGCCAGTCTGCACGGCCCAGTCGTAGGCGCTCATATCCAGCGGATACCAGGTCAACATTGCTTCAAAGCCCTGTTCTTTGACCCAAGCCTCGCCCAGTTCAAATGTCGAGAATACGGCGGCAGACTGCCTTGCTCTATCGCCCAGAAAGACCCACACGCCGGGCAGATCTTCCCCGCTCACACCTCAGCCGTCTGCTGGCCGTACCGCTGCTCCACGTACTTTTCCATGAGTTCCTGAAAGTCTTCGGCAATGCGGGGGCCACGCAGGGTGGTCAGGAGCTTGCCGTCCTGATACACCGGGGCGCGGGGGTCTTCTCCGGTTCCGGGCAGCGAAATACCGATGTTGGCGTGCTTGCTCTCGCCGGGGCCGTTCACGATGCAGCCCATGACCGCCACCTGCATGTCCTCCACACCCGGATACCGCGCCTTCCAGTCGGGCATGGTGTCGCGTATATAGTCCTGAATCTTCTGAGCCAGCTCCTGAAAAAAGATGGAGGTGGTGCGCCCGCAACCGGGGCAGCTCGTGACCTGCGGCAAAAACTGGCGGATGCCGAGGCTCTGCAAAATCTGCTGGGCCACTTCGACTTCCAGTTTGCGGCTGGCCCCCGGCTCCGGCGTCAGGCTCACGCGGATGGTGTCGCCAATCCCTTCGGTCAGCAGCGGCGCGAGGGCCACGCTGCTTGCCACGATGCCCTTCATGCCCATGCCCGCCTCAGTCAGGCCGAGGTGAAGCGGATAATCGCAGAGGGCGGCCAACTGGCGGTACACCTGCCACAGTTCCGGGGCGCTGCTGACCTTCACCGAGATCAGGATTTTGTCGTGGGCGAGGCCCAGTTCTTCGGCATACGCGGCACTTTCCAGGGCAGACACGACCATCGCGTCGATCATCACGTCGGTGGCGGTTTTGGGGCTGCCCGCCGCCGCGTTCTGATCCATCAGGCGGGCCAGCACCTGCTGATCCAGACTGCCCCAGTTCACGCCGATTCGCACGGGCTTGTCAAACTCTTTGGCGACCTCGATCATGGTGGCGAAGTTGGCGTCGTGGTGCTGCCCGGCCCCGACGTTGCCCGGATTGATCCGGTATTTGGCCAGCAGGCGGGCCGTTTCGGGAAACTCGCGCAGCAGAATATGGCCGTTGTAATGAAAGTCTCCGACGATGGGGACATTGATACCCACTTCCGAGAGGCGCGCCACGATGTCGGGAATGGCGGCGGCGGCCTCACGGGTGTTCACGGTCACGCGCACCAGTTCGGAGCCCGCCCGCACCAGCTGGGCAATCTGAATGGCGGTGCCCTCGGCGTCGGCAGTGTCGGTGTTGGTCATCGACTGCACCACCACCGGATGCTGACTGCCCACAGGAACATGGCCCACCCAAGCGGTGACGGTCTGGCGGCGTGCAGGACTCATGGCTCTAGTTTACGCGCGCCGGGGCGGGACGATTGGGAAAGAAGAGTAAATCGTGAGAGGAACGGGGATCGTGGAAAATGCAAACACAGGAACGGCGCTGATGCTCCCGCGCCGTTCCTGTTGATCGATCACTTGCCAAAAGCTTAAAAAGGCGGTGTGCTGAGTTAGAGCTTCACTTCTTCGGCCCCTCCGCCCTTCCCACGCTCTCCTCCCGCCTTACTGCACCGGAACCTTAATCACGCCGTCTGTCACCAGCTTCTGGATTTTTGTCAGGTCTTTTTCCATCTGCGGGGTAATCAGGGAACGGTTGGTCTTGTCGATCGACAGTTCGATGCCGCCGTTTTGCAGGGCAAAGCCGCGCTCGCCGGGTCGCCAGGGTCTGCCCGCCGCAATGTCGCTGAGGATGGCGTACACGGCGTTATCGGCCCGCTTGATGACGCTGGTCAGGGTATGGTTCAGGGTGGTGGGATCCACATCGGTATCGCCGTAGCGGTTCATGTTGCTTTCGGTTCCGATGGCGAATACAGGGCGGGTATCGCCTTTGCAGGTGCCTTTGTAGTCGTCGCTGCGGGGCACGGTTTTAAACACGTCGCTCCGGAAGGTCACGCCTTTGGGCAGGGTTTTGGCGTTCAGGCATTCCACGGTAATGGCCGCACTGACCACGCCCCGGCTACTGCTTCCGGCGGCGGCCAGCACAATGTCTGCCCCTTTGGCAAACAGGCCTTTGGTCAGGGTGGTGGCCCCGAACATGTCGTTGGGTTTGGTCACGTTGGCCATCAGAACAGTGCATTTGGCACACACGAATTTCACGCCCGCAATAAAGCCCGCGCGGTATTTGATGGTCACAGGGTCGTTGCCCGCGCCCACCACGCCCAGGATTTGGGTGCTGCTGGCCTTGCCCGCCAGCGCACCTGCCAAAAATCCGCCCTCATGCTCGCGGAAGCGCAGGCCCGCCGTATTCAGGCCGCTGGGGAGGCTGTCCACGCCAATAAATTTGACATTCGGAAATTCTTTGGCCGTTTTGGTGAGGGCCGCCACGCTGACCCCGCCTACAGCCACCACCACTGTATTGGACCTGGCCGCGTCCCGAATCTGGGCCAGAGCGTCGTCGGAGCCCGACACGGCGTTGGACCCGAAGGCGATGCCGCTGTCGCGCACCACACGGTCCAGCCCATCCGAGGCACTCTGGTTGATGGCATTGTCGGCCCGTCCCGCAGGATCGAACAGCAGCATCACGCTGGGCACAGGCGGGGCAGACACGGCGAGGCTGCTGCACAGCAACAGGGAACAACTCAGGACAGCATGGCGGCCAGAAGGCAATGTTTTCATACGCTCCTTGCTCTGGCGTGCAGGAGCCGACCCAGGCGGTCAAAGCGTCACAGACGACAGAAGTGAGGGATTTGGATTGTGAAGCGAAAACTTGACCTTTAGGCTAGCTGGCAGAGTAGTTCGCCAATCTTACTGACCCTACTGGGTGGGCACCTTAATGACCCCATCGGTAATGAGCTGCTCCACTTTCTTCAGGCTGGTTTCCAGGCTGGCCGGAATCAGGGCGCGGTTATAGCTGTCGATGGCCACGCTGACACCGCCGTTGCTGAGGCCGAAGGAACGGTCGCCGCCGCGCCAAGGGCGGTCTTCGGCATATTCCTTGACGATGGTATACACGGCGTTGTCGACTCGCTTGACCATGCTGGTCAGGCCGTGGTACAGGGTGGCGGCCTTCGTGTCAAAATCGCCCAGCGCATTCTGGTTGGTGTCTACGCCAATAAAAAACAGGGGGCGTGAGGCGGTGGTGCAGAGTTTTTTGTACACGGCGCTCTTGGCGACTGCGGCAAACAGATCGCTCTTAAACTTCACGCCTGCGGGCAGACTGCTGGCCTTGAGGCACGGCTGCGCCTTGATGTAATTCACCACGCCCTGACCGCTGGCCCCGGCTGCCGGAAAAATGATGTCTACGCCCTGTTTGGTCATGCTGGCGGCCAGAGCGGCAGCCGCTTTGGGATCATTGAATCCGGCACTGGTTTTGGAGACGAAAGCACTGACGACGCGGCAATTGGGGCAGGCAAACTTGACGCCTGCGGCATAGCCTGCGCGGAATTTCTGGATCACGGGCACATCTACGCCGCCCACAAAGCCCACGATGCCTGTACTGCTCTGCTTGCCTGCCAGATAGCCCACCAGAAAGCTGCCCTCCTGCTCCCGGAAGCGCAGGCCCACAGCGTTTTTGCCTTTGGGAAGGTCATCGACCACTGCAAATTTGTTGTCGCTGAAAGCCGCAGCAGTGGTGCTGATGGCGTCGTTGTTGGCGTATCCCACGCCGATGACCAGGCCGGAGCCGCCTTCGACCAATGGCGTCACCCCTTTGCCGATCTCGTCAGACTTCTTGGGTTGGGCCGTCTTGATGGTCAGGCCCAATTCCTTGGCGGCCCGCACGGCCCCCTCGTAGGCGGCCTGGTTAAATCCGCCGTCTTTGATTCCGCCCACATCAAAAGCCAGACCGATGGTCTGCGCCGGAGCCGCCCAGGCTGTGCCCAGCGCCACAGAAGCCACCGAGAGGGTCAACGAACGCCGCAGAGAAGAAGAGAGGGCCATGGACAGGACCGTTGCTGGGCGAAGTGGGAAAGGAAGATTCATCGGTTGTATGCTGCCGCGCCCGTATTGACCCGCCCGTGCGTTTTCTTGCGCCCAGTGCGCCTGAGCGTGAAAAAAGCAGCAAATCACCCGCTGGGGGTAGTGGTGTCGAGCTGGCGGCTGAGCTGGTCAGGCGGCGTGCGGAGGCACTCACCTGAACGCCTGAGCCCTGCCTGTCCTCTTGACCACCGCGCCCCTTTCGACCACACTACATTCCGTATCATCTGAGCGCCGCACAACCTACAGGCAACGCTTGCCCTCTGGCACGACCTTCTTCTGCACCGAGTTTCCACTGTGCAGGCGGGCCGTGCCAGACGTCTTTCTGATGGCTTTTTCCCTCTTTCCCCTCACGCTTTCCGGAGGATTCCCCATGACCCAGACCGCTGCTTTCGATTCCATTCTGAGTGCCCAGCATGACCACACGCCCGCCTATACTTCCCGGCTGGGCGCAGCACTGGGCCAGAGCGTGACTGTGCGAATGAGAACCACCCTGCCCGTGACGGCGGTACGGCTGCGGGTGGTACAGGTCGGTGAGATTGAGAGCTTCGCGGCGCGGGAAGTGGCCGGACTGGCCGGAGTTGATTGGAACGGCGAAGGCCGTTGGTTCGAGGCCGAGTTGCCCCTGCACAGTGCCCGCGTGCGCTACGCCTGGACACTGGATCTGCCCGGCGACCACCTCAACCTGACCGCGTTGGGGCTGCACCACACCCGCCGGGGCTTTCGCAACTGGTTTCAGTATCTGGCAGGCCACAGCGCTCCGGAATGGGCCTGGCGCAGCGTGTTTTACCAGATCTTCCCCGACCGTTTCCGCAACGGCGACCCCGCCAACGATGTACAGACTGGGGAGTACATCTACGAGGGCCGCCCGGTGGAGCATGTGGAATGGAACACGCCCGTAGACGCGCACGGCGACATTCACGCGCATTACGGGGGCGACCTGAACGGCGTGACGCAGGCTCTCCCCTATCTCACCGATCTGGGCATCAATGCACTCTGGCTCACGCCTATTTTTGTTTCTCCCTCCAACCACCGCTACGACATCACCGATTACCGCCGGGTCGATCCCCACCTGGGCGGCGACGCGGCGTGGGACGAATTAGCAGTGGCAGCAGAGGCAGCGGGCGTAAAGCTGGTGCTGGACGGCGTGTTCAACCATATGGGCAACGAAAATGCACTGTTTCAGGCGGCGCTGCAGGATGAGGCGGCCCCCGAACGCGGCCTGTTTACGTGGCGCGATGAACCCGGCAAACCGCCCTATCACGCCTTTTTTGATGTGCCTACTCTGCCCAAAATTGATTACCGCAATGAACTGGCCGTGCAGGAATTCCTGAGCGGTGAAGAAAGTGTGGTGCGCCACTGGCTGCGGCGGGGTGCGGCGGGCTGGCGGCTGGACGTGGCCCACATGATCGGCACAGGCGGCACCGACGAAGACAATCTACCTCTGCACCGCGCCCTGAAATCGGCGGCACGGCAGGAAAAGGACGATGCCTTCATTTTCGGGGAGCGCTTTTTTGACCCCGAACACGCGCTGGACGGGCAGGGTGAGGACAGCGCCATGAACTACCACGGCTTTGGCCTGCCCGTGATGCAGTGGCTGAGCGGGGCCACCTACTTTTCGGAACCCAGCCAGTTGGCGGGGCCGGAAGTGGCCGAAATCCTCTGGGACGCCTACCACGCGCTGCCGCCGCAGGTGGGCCTGAGCATGGTGAACCTGCTGGAATCGCACGATATCGGGCGGGCCATGTACCGGGTGGGCAATGACCGCACGCGCTTTCTGGCGGCCTTTACGCTGCTGATGGGGTACGCGGGCGTGCCCTGCACCTACTACGGCACCGAGGTGGGCGTGTCCCAGAGCCGCTCCGGAAATATGCCGTGGTGCCGCGAGCCGATGCCCTGGGACGAGGCCCGCTGGGACACCGATCTCCGCGCCAAAGTGAAGGCCCTGATTCATGTTCGCCGCACCACACACGCCCTTCAGGAAGGCAATCTGCGGTTCCTGCACGCCGAGGCCGATGCCATCGCCTACCTGCGCGAATACACGCACGCAGACGGACGCACCGAACGCGCCGCCGTGTGCGCCAGCCGCCGCACCGAAGCGCACCAAATCACCCTGACGCTCCCCGCCGGAGCATGGCGCGACGCATTGACGGGCGAGGTATTGACGGGCGGAGAAGTGACGCTGGATGCGGTGGGCGGGCGGTTGCTGCTTCAGGGGTGATAACACCGATTTATAAACGGAATGAACTCCCTCACCCTTGAGGGGGGAGGGTTGGGGAGGGGGTGAATGAGCGAAGCGATTGCTCATTCACCAGCGCCCCCACCCAAGCCGCAGCCGCTCCCGGCGAACGCAACCGAATGACCCTCAGATGCGGAAACTGGGCGATCTGCTGGGGCGTTTCGCGCCGACGTTTCCAGTGGGTGCGGAAAAACCACGGCAAGACACTCTCCCGCGAAAACTGCCCGCGCAGGCTTTCGCGGTTGCCGTTCCAGAGTTCCTCCTGCGACAAGGTTCGTCGCACGGTACGTGTCAGCAAGCGCCAGAACACGACCTGCCCCGGATAATCCAGCCACACCAACGTATCGGCCCGCGCCCAGCCGATGTCCCGCGCCTTGCTGTAATTGCCGTCCATGACCCAGGCACTCTGGGCCGTAAACGCGGCGACTTCTGCCCGGAACTGCTCGGTGGGCGCGGCCTGCCAACCGGGTTGATGGTTCCAGGCATCCTGCTCGCCGTGTGGCAGGCCCAAACGCCCGGCAATAGCCCGCGCCAACGTGGTTTTGCCACTGCCTGTGGTTCCGATCACCAAAATGCGCTGCACCGGGACAGGAAAGCATAGGCGGGCGCAGGGAGAAATAGGCCGATTGACGGAGGGCGGCGTCTCAACCGTCTCTCTTCTTGCCAGACACAGAGATTCTGAGACCACCACGCCTCTCCCATTGCCTACAGCCCACAACCCACTCCCCATTTCTCCGCCTGAGTTACACTTGTGCCACATGGCACATGCAACTGACGCGCAACTGTACTCCGCTTGGGTCGACCTGCTGGGCTGGCTGGATGCCGAGGCTGCGGCGCGTGGCCTGACCTTCACCAAAATTGCCGATTTTCCCGACTACATCTACCGGATGGAGCGCCCCTACGATCTGCCCACCACCGTCATGAGCGTCAGTGTGGGCACGGGCGGGCAGCCCCTATTGGTGGCCGCCGTCAGCCCGCGCCACGTGGACCTGAAAGGGATCAGTCTGCGCCTGATGGGCGGCAGCAAGCACTGGCACCTGCACGCGGGGCCGGAAGGCGGCCTCTGGGAAGGCAAACGCGCCTTTACGCGGGAGCGGTTGGGGTTGTTGATGACGGGCGCGGTGCAGGGAGTGGCGTAGAAAAACCGTGAGTGGGAGGTGGCCAGGAGTGAGAGGGAGAAGAAAAGGGCAAAACTCCGGTTGAATTCCGGTGGTTTTGCCCTTTCCACTCACCACTGACAGGTTTTAAAGCACGGTAAATGCAAAAAACCCCGCCCCTACGCCCAGCAGCGTGCCTATTCCGACTTCTAGATACGTGTGACCCAGCAGAACCCGCAACGGCAAGGGCGCAAACCCCTCGCGTACCACGGCCCGCAGTTCATCAACCAGTTCATTCAGCAGGCGGGCCTGCATGCCGCTGCTGTGGCGGACTCCGGTGGCGTCGTACATCACGATCAGGGCAAAAACGGCACTGGCCGCAAAGAGGGGGCTGCCCACGCCCTGGGTCAGACCGATGCCCGTGGTCAGCGCCGCCACCATGGCCGAGTGACTGCTGGGCATTCCGCCCGTTTCCATAAAGGCAGCGGGCCGCCAACGCCGCTCGATCATCAGAATGAGAAGCACTTTGAGAACCTGTGCGCCTGTGGAGGCCAGCACAGCCGTCAGCAACCAGCGGTTTCCGAGAAGTTCAGCGAACGTATTCACGCGGTGTTCAGTGTAGCGGTAGAAAAGAATTGCACTCAGTTCCAGTTTGCACAGGAGGCGTCGGCCCCAGCCTAGGCGCGTGCAGCACGCTGCATTTCTGCGGCCGTGACGGTATTTGCCAGCAGTTGCGCGATGGTCAGTGGCCCCACGCCGCCCGGCACCGGGGTCAATGCGCCCGCCACCGCCGCCACGTCAGGGTGAACGTCGCCCGTCAGATGGCCCTTGCCTTCTGCATTCACCACTCGGTTGATGCCCACATCCACGACAGTAGCTCCGGGCTTCACCATATCGGGCGTGATCAGGTGAGCGCGGCCCACAGCGGCAAACAGCAGATCGGCTTCACGGGTGACTGCACCGAGGTCAGGGGTGCGGCTGTGGGCTACGGTGACGGTAGCGTGGGCATTGAGCAACATGGCCGCCAGGGGTCGCCCGACAATGTGACTGCGGCCCACGATCACGGCCCGCGTGCCCGCGACAGCAATCCCGTAATGGCCCAGCATGTACATGATTCCAGCAGGTGTACAGGGGGCCAGAACGGGGCGGCCCGCCCACAGTTCGCCCACATTCACCGGATGAAAGCCGTCCACATCCTTACGCGGGTCGATGGCGTGCAGCACAGCCTGTTCGGACACATGGGCTGGCAGGGGCAATTGCACCAGAATCCCGTTCACGGTGTGATCGGCGTTCAGGCGGGCCACCAGGGCCAACAGTTCAGCCTGCGAGGTGGTTTCAGGCAGCGCGTACACGGTGCTTTGCAGTCCCACCTCCCGCGCCTTGCGGTCCTTGCCGCGCACATAGCTGACACTGGCCGGGTCCTCGCCCAGCCGCACGATAGACAGGTGCGGGGGCGAGTCCAACCGGGCGGCACGGGCGGCAGCATCGGCCAGAAGCGCGGCGGCAGCGGGTGGCCCCGGCAACGGGCGAGCCACCGCGCCGCCAGAAGAAGTCAAACCTGAAGAACCGTCAGTCACTCGTCGGCCTCAGCCTCGGATTGAGGGACCGCAGGCGCGGTTTGCAGCGTGCGGCTCAGGCCCGCCAGCACCCCGTTCACAAAGCGGCCCGAATCGTCGCCGCCAAATTTACGGGCAATCCGCACGGCACTTTCAATCACGGGCGGGTGCGCCGTGCCTGTATACATCATCTCGAATGTCGCCAACCGCAGCACGTTCAGGTCGGTCTGGGCCATCTGATCAAAACTCCAGCCGCGAATGGTCTGGCGCAGGGTCTGGTCGATAGAGTCGCGGTGCGTGACCAAGCCGTCTACCAGTTCACGGGCAAAGGTCACGGCGTCGGGGGCCAACTGCGGAAAGGTGTCGTCGCCCTCGCGCATATCGCCCTCTGCACGGGTAAACACGTCGTTCAGCGGCAGGTCGCCCCGATCCGCCTGAAACAACGCCCTGAACGCAAATTCACGGGCGGCGCGGCGGGTACCGACCGGCTGGTTGGCCTTCTCACGGCGGCGGGTCAAGCGTGGCCCCCTTTGGGCAAAGTAACGTCCAGCACGGTCACGTTCACGGCTTTCACCTTTAAACCCGTCATCAGCTCCACGTTTTCACAGACAGCCCGCTGGGCCTGCGCGGCCAGCCCGGTCAGGTTACGGCCAAATTCGATGTTCAGGCCCACATCCACCGTCACGGCCTGCCCTTCACGGGTCACTTTCAGGGCGCGGGGACGGCGGGGATTGCCCTGATTCCGCAGCACTTCGCCCACATTCAGCGAGGCGTGCGCGACTTCTATACCTTCGATGCCTTCCAGCGTGGCCTGCGCGATATCGGTCAGGACGTTGCGGCTAATTTCGACTTCGGGGAAAGACGGTTGGGGGGTGTTGTTCGCCATGCTTGATGCCTCCACACGGCCCGCGTACAACTGGGCCGCCAATAGGCACAGTGTAACGGTGGAGAAAGACCGGGAGTGGAGTGTGAACCGTACAAAGGGAGAAAAGAGGGCCTGACAAAAGGCAATAGCTTGCTCCGGGCACCGCCGAACAGCAACAGCAGGAGGCGTTTGAGGCTGCCCACCGCACACCGCCTCTACACTCCCTTCTCCTCCAACAGTGCCGCCAGCCCTGGTTCATCCAGCACCGGAATCTCCAGTTCCTGAGCGCGGGCCAGCTTGCTTCCGGCATCGGCTCCGGCAATCAGGTAGCTGGTTTTGCCCGTCACACTGCCGGTCACGCGCCCGCCCGCTGCTTCCAGGGTGGCCTTGATCGCCTCGCGGGGCTGGTTCAGGGTTCCCGTGATCACAAAGTTCAGGCCCTTCAGCTGGTCGGTGCGGAGCGTGGCTTCTTCCACGGGGTTCAGGCCCGCGCTCCGCAGGCGGCGAATCATGTCCTGCATGTTGGGGTCGGCCAGAGCAGCGGTCACACTCTGCGCCAGCGTGTCGCCCATGCCCGAAATTGCGCCGATCTTCTCTGGGGTGGCGGCCAGCACGCCGTCCAGCGTACCCAGTGCCCGCGCCAACGCCTGTGCATTGCGCTCGCCCACACCGCTCATGCCGAGGGCGTTGATCAGTCGCCACAACGGGCGGGTTTTGCTGGCTTCCAACTGCGCCAGAATATTCTGGGCTTTCTTGTCGCCGCTGCGGTCCAGGGCGCTGATCTGCTCGGCGGTCAGGCGGTACAGGTCGGCAGCGTCGCGCACCAGTCCGGTTTCGATCAGCTGGGCCACCAGCTTTTCCCCGATGCCGCGCACATCCATCGCGCCGCGAGACACGAAATAGCGGATGCGCTCGAATTGCTGGGCGGGGCAGGCCGGGTTGGGGCAATAGGTGTTGGCGTCGCCCTCGGTTCGCACCGCCTCGTGGCCGCACTGCGGGCAATGCGTGGGGAAGGCGTAGGGCAGCGTGCCTTCAGGGCGTTTCCCTTGCAGCACGCGCATGATCTGCGGAATCACGCCGCCCGATTTGCGAACCACCACCGTATCCCCGATCCTCAAATCCATGTCGCGGATGTAGTCCTCGTTGTGCAGCGTGGCGCGGCTAACCGTGCTGCCCTCGATCAGGCGCGGTTGCAGGTAGGCCAGCGGAGCCAGTTTTCCGGTGCGGCCCACATTCACCACAATCTCTTCCAGAATGGTTTCCACTTCTTCCACCGGAAACTTGTAGGCAATGGCCCAGCGCGGCGCACGGCTGGTAAATCCGGCCTCGTTCTGAAGGTGCAGCGAATCGAGCTTCAGCACGGTTCCATCGGCATCGAACTCGAAGTTGGCGCGGTTGGCGGTCATGCGGCGGTGGTAGTCGGCGGCGGCGTCAATTCCGGTCAGGCGCTCGGAATACCGGCTGATGGGAAAACCTCGTTCCGAGAGCCAACTCAGCACTTCAAATTGGGTCTCGGCCTGCACGCCGTCGCGCTTGCCCAGCGAATAGAAAATCGCCTTGAGGTTGCGGGTGCGCGTCATTTCGGGGTCTTTCTGACGCAGGGCTCCGGCCGCCCCGTTGCGCGGATTTTTGAGCAGCGGCGTACCCAGTTCCTCGGCCTGTGCGTTGTACGCGGCAAAGTCGGCGCGGCTGAGGTACACCTCGCCCCGCACTTCCAGCTCTCCGGTCAGGCCGGGCAGGGTGGTGGGAATGCCGGGCACGGTCTGCACCTGCGCCGTCACGATCTCGCCCGTCACGCCGTTGCCGCGTGTGGCCGCCCACTGCAATTCACCGTCTCTGTAGTACAGATTCACGCTCAGGCCGTCTATTTTCAGCTCGCCCGTAAAGGTGAAGGTGTCGGTGTCGGCAGGCAGGTTCAGCGACCGCGCCAGCTTTTCGCGCCATTCGCCCAGTTCGGCGTCATCGAACACATTGTCCAGACTGGTCATGGGCGTGGGGTGGTTCACAGGCTGAAAAGCCGTGCTGGGTGCACCTCCTACCGCCTGCGCCGGACTGACACCGGCCTCAGCAAAGGCCGCCGCCCATTCCGGGTGCGCGGCTTCAAGGGCGCGGAGTTCGCGGGCCAGCGCGTCATATTCGTTGTCCAGAATCTCGGGTTCATCCTGTTCGTGGTAAGCGCGGTTGTGGTGATCAACCTCGGCCCGCAAGGCAAGGTAGCGGGCGTGTAGCACATCATTCAGGGTGTCGGAAGGGGCAAGGTCGGAACTCCCGGCGGGCACAGCATCCATGCAGGCAGCCTAGCATTCCTGCCCGAATCTGCCCGGCCCAAAATGTAAAGTGACATTGAGCAATGGCAGAGGCACAGGCCACAGCCAGCCGCCCAATCTAAAGAAAACCTAAAGAACGCATCAGCACCACCTTCCTGTTTCCCTCATCCACGTCAGGCTCACCGTAATGCGGGGCAGGGTCTAGACACGGGGCGGATTGCGTATACTCTGTCTAAGCATTCCGTTTAAACCAAACCCCGGAGGATCACCCATGAAGACCAGCTCCATAAAGAAAGGCCTGACTCTTGCCCTCGCCCTGACCACCACCCTTGCCGCCGCGCAGGGAGCCGTTCGCGTGGGCATGGCCTACGACGCAGGCGGAAAAGCCGACAAGAGCTTTAACCAGAGCGCCTACGAAGGCAGCCAGCGGGCCTCCAAAGCCCTCGGCATTCAGGTCAAAGACTTTGAACCCAGCGATCCCAGCCAGGTCATTCAGGGCATCCGTTCGTTTGCCACCGAAGGCTTCGACCTGACCATCGGCGTGGGCTTTGCCAACAATGCCAGCATCAGCCAGGTCGCCAAAGAGAACCCTGACCTGTACTTCGGCCTGATCGACGACGTGAGCGCCGCCAAGAACGTGGCGAGCCTCGTGTTTAAGGAAGAAGAAGGCAGCTACCTCGTGGGCTACCTCGCCGCCATGAACAGCAGCACCGGAGTCCTGGGCTTCGTGGGCGGCATGGACATCCCCCTGATCCACAAGTTCGAAGCAGGCTACACGGCGGGCGCAAAAGCCGCCAATCCCAAAGTCAAGGTCTACTCTCAGTACGTGGGCACCACGCCCGACGCCTGGAACAACCCCGGCAAGGCCAAGGAAATCGCGGCCAGCATGCGTTCTCGCGGCGCTGACATCATCTTCGCAGCAGCGGGCGGCAGCGGCAACGGCGTGATCGACTACATCAAGCAGACCCAGTGCCTCAAGGCAGGCAGCCTGCCCAGCGGCGTGAAGTTCAGCACCAACAACTTTGCCAAGGTGGGCAAGAGCGCCAGCTACAAGAACGCCTGCGCTGGCAACACCCGCCCCATGTTCTTCATCGGTGTGGACAGCAACCAGAACTACCTCGGCGACTTCGACAAGAACCCCGCTACCCTCAACCACGGCCTGACCTCCATGCTCAAGCGTGTTGACAACGCCGTGTACACGCTGATCAAGGACGTGAAGGGCGGCAGCTTCAAGGGCGGAGAGCGCCGCTTCGGCCTGAAGGAAGGCGGCGTAGGTTACGCCGTGGACGCCTTCAACAAGGGTCTGATCAGCAGCACCCAGGTCGCCAAGGTCGAAGCCGTCAAGGCCCAGATCATCAGCGGCAAGATCAAGGTTCCCAACAAGTAAGTCTCAACTTGTCAGAATTTCAGAAGAGGTGGCCTTTCGGGGTCGCCTCTTTTTTGCTGCCGAGATATGGGGTCAGGAACGCACAGTGTGGGTAAACATTTCGGCAACATCCCTCAAGAAGCAGGCCCACCGCAACATCGGTGGGCCTGCTGGTTTACGGTGCCCCTGGTCTACCGGCTGGCGACCTTGACCCGTTTTTCCAACTGATCGGTAAACAGAGTCATGACTGTGGTAAGGGCCAGATACACGGCGGCCACCGTCGTCAGCACTGGAATAGGCTCAAAGCTTTCGCTGCTGACGCGTGATCCAGCCAACGTGAGTTCCAGCAGGGCTATAGAACTGGCCAGAGAAGAATCTTTGAGCAGGGCCACCAGGTTATTGACCAACGGCGGGACGACTATCCGGAGGGCCTGAGGCAAGACCACGGTCGACATGGTTTGCGCTCCATTCAGGCCAAGGCTGCGGGCAGCTTCGCCCTGTCCGGGTGGAATGGCAAGAATCCCTGCCCGAATAACTTCGGCGTTGTACGCGCCCACGTTGAGGGCCAGCGCCACCACTGCCGACCAGAATTCATTCAGTTCAACATCAATGCCAATGCTTTTGAGGAGTGGCGGCACAGCGTTGTAGACGAACAGAATCTGAACCAGCAGAGGCGTACCACGTACCAGCCAGATAAAAATGCTGGCAGGCAGGCGCACCCACCACAGCGCACTGGTTCTCTGAATACCGGCAATGACACCCAGAATCAGCCCGATCAGGCCGCTGACCACGGTGAGTTGCAAGGTCATCCGTGCGCCTTCTACAAACAGGTCGGCGCGTGGGCCAATCGGATCGGGCATTTGGCGCAAGATGACCGTAATCAGCAAAAAGAGCAGCAGAAAGGCGGCGGCGGCTCCGCCAAACCACAGCAGGAGAGTGCCGCCGCCCATCGGTTGCTGACGGGGCGTGGTTACGGGTTTGGTCATGCGCCCACCCACAGGAGGCAAGGGCAGAAACGTGATCCAGTCAGGTTTTGCATTGGCTGAATGATGTCACATCCGACACAAAGAAGGTGGTTTATGACTGAACATCTTCTGAATTTCTATGCTGTCCGGTGTCGTCCAAAGCGGATCAGCTGAGGCGACACTCCAGAGAAGGCAACAACACCAACTGGCAGAAGGCGGCCTTTCCAAGCGCCGCCCCACAGAAAGGTCCTCGCGTCTGGGTATCAGCTCTTACAGCGCACGTCCTGACCGAAGTACTTCCCGCTGATCTTGGCGTAGGAGCCGTCGCTCAGGGATTTGTTGAGTGCCGAGTTCAGTTCTTTCAGCAAGCTGACGTTGCCCTTCTGAACGGCCATACCGATCCGCTCATTGAACAGCAGCGCACCCTGAACGACCTTGCCTTTCTGGGCCTTCACCAGTTCGATTCCGGTGAATTTGTCGCCCACCCAGGCATCGGCGCGGCCTGCCATCAGGGCGGCCTGCGCGTCGGTGTCTTTGGGGAAGGTCTTCACGTCTTTGACGCCGGGAACTTTCCGAACATTCTCAAGGTAGGTGGTGCCGACCTGTACAGCCACCGTTTTGCCGCTGAGCGCCGCTGCCGTCATGGGGCCGCCGGGTTTGGTCACGATGGCGCCGCCCGTGCAGTAGTGTGGGCTGGCAAAATCGACAGCTTTGGCCCGCTCTGGCGTGATGCCGTGGC
This sequence comes from Deinococcus sp., assembly GCA_028287665.1. GTDB lineage: Bacteria > Deinococcota > Deinococci > Deinococcales > Deinococcaceae > Deinococcus. The sequence goes on from JAQBPF010000508.1 coordinate 15,224, forward strand.
TGGCGATCACGAAGTCGTAGCGGTCGCTTTTCAGGCCAATCAGCAGGTTGTCGAAAGGCTGCGTGACCCACTGCACCTTCAGGCCGAGGCTTTTGGCGAGTTCATTGGCCAACTCGACTTCAAATCCCGTCAGTTCCTTGCCTTTCAGTACATTGAAAGGAGGAAACGCGCCTTCGGTGGCAATCTTGATGGTGCCGCTCTTTTTGATGTCGGTCCAGGTGCGGGCCTGTGCGGTGCTGGCCAGCAGGGCAAGGGCGGTGAGGGTCAACAGGGCGGTCTGAATGGGTCGCTTCATGGTTCTCCTTAAATGGATCACGTCTTCCCTGAATGGGAAAGCGGGGACGTTGAGATGCGGCAGTCTAGCGCCAGATGAAAGGCGGGTAAAGGCAAGCAGGATGAGAAGGTGCCGACAGGTGAAAACTGCGCCGCCCTCCAACAGGAAGGCGGCGCAGAACAGGGCTATTTCAGAGCAGCTGAGATCAGACTTTGTTGAGTCCGATGACGGGTGCGGCGGCGCTGCTGGGAACACCAGGGTACTCGTAGCCGAGGTTCAGCGTATCGGCCTGACCGCGCTTGCCCGTAGGCGTGCCCCGGTCGATGGCGTCTTCGCTGGTGAGGTCGAAGGCGTGCAGGCGGGTCTGATCGATCAGCAGATCGATATCGTCACCGGGCTGCACGATGGCCTGACCTTCGACCTTACAGGTCAGGTTCTGTCCGGCCACTTCGATGATGAGGTCGGTCTGGGCGCCCAGAGGCTCCACGACCACGACTTTGCCACGCAGCACGTTGTTGCCACGGGGAATGTCGGTCATGCCGACGACGCCGATATGCTCTGGGCGAATGCCCATGGCCACGTCTTTGCCTTCGTAAGCCTTCAGCGAGCGGGCCAGCAGCCCCATCGCAGACACGCGGCTGCCGCCCAACACGAATTCGCCGTTGGTGACTTTGGCCGTCAGCAGGTTCATGCTGGGGCTGCCGATGAAGCCTGCCACGAACTTGTTCTTGGGGAAATCGTAGAGGTTCATGGGCGTATCGACTTGCATGATCACGCCGTCGCGCATGACCACGATGCGGTTGCCGAGCGTCATGGCTTCGACCTGATCGTGGGTCACGTAGATGATGGTGGCGCCGAGGCGGCGGTGCAACTGGCTGATCTGCGAGCGCATTTCGACGCGCAACTTGGCGTCAAGGTTGGACAGAGGCTCGTCCATGAGGAACACTTTGGGTTCGCGCACGATGGCGCGTCCCATCGCAACACGCTGACGCTGACCGCCGGAAAGCTCTTTCGGCTTGCGGCCCAACAGGTGCTCGATTTGCAGAATTTTGGCGGCGTCACGGACGCGGCGGTCAATCTCTTCTTTGGGGGTCTTGCGGAGCTTCAGACCAAATGCCATGTTCTCGTAGACGTTCATGTGGGGGTAGAGCGCGTAGTTTTGGAACACCATCGCGATATCGCGGTCTTTGGGCGGAACATCGTTCACGATGCGGTCGCCGATCTTCAGCACGCCGTCGCTGATGTCTTCCAGGCCAGCTATCATCCGCAGGGTCGTGGATTTACCACAGCCCGATGGTCCTACGAACACCATGAATTCACGGTCTTCGATGTGAAGGTTGAAGTCCTTCACTGCGTGATGCTTGCTGCCGTACCGCTTGTTGATGTGCTCCAGAATGACTTCGGCCATGATGTGCCTACCTTTCGCCCCTGCTCTTGTTCGTGAATGGTGCCTCTCCCAGACAGGAGAAACGGGCCGAACAACCGGGGTACGCTGAACGAGAATCCGGGGTTTACATTGTTGCCGTGCTGACCCGTGAAGTTTAACACGCTCGGTGGAGGTATGGGTGTGAAATTGAATAGGTGACTTACCGTCAAGCCCTCCAACAGTGGCCGAACGACAGTCTTACAGTCCAGAAAGGCGCTCTGGCAGGGCAATGGTGCATTTTAGGCCCGCTGTCCCCACTCCACAGCATTTTCCATCAGAGGAGGCGGTGGGCCTTAGGGCTGGGTTGGCCGGGCCTCTGTTGGCGTCAAGTCTGCCCTACAGCGCGTGCCCTTGACCTGCCGGAGCTGGCCCGGACCCCTCCGCCTAAAGTCGGTTTCCTCCCTCATCTGCGCCGCCTACACTGATCCCATGAGCTTTGTTCGCAAGCCCCGGCCCTATTCCTCGGGCCTGAGTGCCGCGCCGTTGCCGCCTGTGCCCACGCCGACGAACGCGGTGCGGCAACGCACACACAAACGCGAAAAACCGGCGCGGTCAACGGCCCGGCAACCCCGCTCTTCCTGGGCCACGGCGGTCACGGCACTGGCCGTACTGGGCATCCTGCTGATTTCTATTGTGGGGATGTCAGGACTGGCCAGTCAGGTGTGGCAGGCCGCGCAGTTTCGTTCGGCGGCGGCAGGCATTTCGGATGTGGCGCGGTAAGTGAACTGGGATGGACTGGCCCCACCTGAGGACGAGCAGCGGGACAGGGCAGGCGCAGTGCAGGCGCAACGCCGGGAAGCTAAAGGACATAACAGAACTGTGAACGCAGGAGCATGCAATTTAGCCCAGAGGACCCTCTGTTGAACTTCTGGCGACGCCGGACCCCCTGGCCGCGCACCCCATTCGTGACCCGGCCCCTGCCCTGGACGCTGCGGCGAATGCTGCGGGCCGGGCTGGCGGGCGTGGGGGCAGCCACGGTGGGTGTGATCGCGCTGGGCGTGGGCGGTGCGGCGGCCTCAGGCGCCTTCGGGCGGGCGTGGAACCTGCGGGCCGAGCTGCAACCCATAGAGGTGCAGGACCGCCGGGGAGCGCCGCTGGGCGTGATTGATCATTGCCGGGAAGGAGGAACGGTGGTCAATGCCGTGCCCTGCCGCGAGTCGTTGAGTGTGCCCCTGACCGGTGTTTCGCGGGCCTTTTTGCTGGCGTATGTGGCGAAAGAAGATGTGCGGTTCTTTTCGCATATGGGCGTGGATCTGGGCCGCCTGCCCCGTGCGGTCCTCAGCGGCGCAGGAGCCAGCACCATTACCCAGCAACTGCTGAAAAACAGCGTGCTGGCAGGCCACTTTGATTACGACACCGGACGGCGCACCCTGCCCTTGGTGCTGACCCGCAAGGCCACCGAATTCGTGCTGGCCCCGCTGGTCACGTGGCGGTACGGACGGCGGGAGGTGCTGGCCATGAGCGTCAACAGCCTGCCCTGGCTGGGCATCGGCCAGCGCAAAGGCATTTACGATGCGTCGCGGGCGGTCTTTGGTGTAGACCCCGCCGACCTCACGCTGGCGCAGAGCGCTTTTTTGGTGGGCCTGCTCCCCGCCCCCGGCAAATATCTGGTCTCCGCGGAAACGCCGCCTGAAGTGTCCACGGCCCGTTTCCGCTGGATGCGGACCCAACAACTGATCACCCTGCGTATCCTGCGCTCACGGGGCCTGATTTCTGAGGCAGAGCATCTGGACGCCGTTTCTACGCCGCTTCAGCCCCGGCTGTGGCGGGCCGAATACGCGGGCAGCGGCTCGGACCTGAGGCTGGTCAGTGCTTCCCGCAACCCGGAATACACCAACGAACCCGAACCGGTCTGGGCCATGCAGGAACTGGTGCGCCGAGAGTTGCGGACCAGTGGCCTGGACCCCCGCCGTGTGGCCCGCGTGGTGCTGACACTGGATGCAGGTGCACAGGCCGCCCTGACCCGCCGACTGGCCAGCAGACCCGCAGGCGTGGCCGAGGGCGCGGCAGTGGTCGATGTGCGCGGCGGGGGCATTGTGGCGCTGGCCAGCAGTACGGGAGGCGAACAGAGCAGCCAACCGGGACGGCAATGGGCAGCCACGGCCAGCCGTCCAGTGGCCAGTACGGTCAAACCATTGCTGTACGCCGCTGCTTTTGGCGAGGGCCTGACCCAGCTCAGCCTCTTTCCCGACCAGGCGACGTCGTATGCAGGCCAGCCTATCCGCAACAATTCCGGCACGTTTCTGGGCCGCCCAGTCAGTATCCGCGAGGCCAACGCCCGCAGCCTGAATACGGTGGCGGTGCGGGTGGGCACAGACCGTGAAACGACCCTGCGCCGTGTGCTGGACAGCGTGGGATACACCGAGGACACCGCCAACCGCTCCAGCCCCGCACTCGGCACCTACCGCTCCTCGCCGCTGAAGGTGGCCGCCACCTATGCCAGTTTTGCCAACGGCGGGCAACTCTGCACCCCGCACCTGCTGGCCGAGGTCTATGACCGCAGCGGCAGGCCTTTGCCTTTGCCCCGCCCAGACTGCGCGCCGCTGTGGAATGCAGCAGTGGCCTACGAAACCTTCGACCTGTTGACGGGGGCGGTGAATGACCGCACTGGCCACGTGGGGTTTTTGCGCCCCAGCTTCACGCAGAGGTTGACGGGCCGCACCTGGCCTCTGGGGGCCAAATCGGGCACCACCGACGATGTGCGCGATACCTGGTGTGCAGGGGTCACGCCGCAGTACGCCATGTCGGTGTGGATCGGTGACCCGGACGGCCTGCAAAGTGTGCCCGCCGACCTGTACCGTGATCAGGCCGCCTGCCGCGAACTGGGACTGTTGCGCGACCTTCCGCACGAGGTCGGCAGCCTGGAAGTGCCCGCCGGGATGACCCGTGTGGGCGGCGTGGCCGTGCCTGTGCCTGGGCTGAATCCCAAGAATCCGACGCCGCCCTGAGTGCCGAGCGCCCGACGTTAACCCTCCACCAACAGCCCCGTGCTTCCCTCTGATCCCAGCCCCGCCCCTTCATAAGGAGTTCCCCCGATGCCCTTCCCCTCCCTTCTTTCTCTGCTGACGCTGCCCCTGCTGCCGCTCCTGACGCCCGCCCCTGCTGCGGCCAGCGCCTCTACGCTGCTGGGCCTGAGCACGCCGCCGCTGCATGTCCTGATTGCCGCCGACATGACAGGCAGTTCCAAGAATCCGGCATTTGGCTACGCGGCGCAGGCCCGTTTGCTGAGCCAGAGCGTGCTGCTCAATCAGGTGCGTTCCGGCGATACCGTGACGCTGCTGCGCGTGTGCGCGGGCGTGCAGACAGTGGCCGACTTCAAATTCCAATCTCAGAACGGGGCGCGGATGGGCAAGGCCGACATCCTGCGCTACACCAACGCCCTGACCCAGCCCTGCACCGGCAAGGGCAGCGCGATTACGGCGGCGCTGGCACAGGCCAAAAGCATGACGGCACGCACCGCTGGCGTGGGCGACGTGGTGATCATGTTTACCGACGGAGCCACGCTGGACGACCCCAAACGCGCTGCTCTGGGCAGCACCGTCAAGGGAATTTTGAATGCGGCGGGCACCCGGCTGCTGTTTTTTGCAGGCCTCAGCCCGGAGCGCGGCGCAGACGGCAATTCGGTGCGGGACAGTTTTGCCAAAGCGCTGGGGACAGGAACCAACGACAAGCGCCTGCTGATGGCCGGAGCTTACGACCTGAACAACGTCTACCCGACCTTTGCCGACGCTGCCAAGAAAGCGAGGCGCTGAGATGACGACCCATACCCCCAAGCCAGCACCGGACGCCACTCCGCTGACGCCTGCCTTTCAGGCTCCAGCTCCACTCGAAAGCGTGACCCTCAGTGGCCCGGACCTGGGGACCGTCAACATGAATTTTGTGGGGGCACCCACCGAGGCCGACCCTGTTGTTCCGGGTCCAGAGCAGAATGCAGAGCAGGGCACCGAACCGGCCTCCGGCGCAACGCTGAATCCCTACGAGGCTGCCCTGCCCCGCCCCGATCCTCTGAGCGCCGAGCAATTTATGCCCGTGCTGCCGCCGGATCAGTACGCAACCTTTCTGAACGATCTGAAGGATGAACTTACCCTGGTGGCCGACCCGCCCGCCCGCAGCCTGCTGACCAAACGCGCCCGGATTCTGGCGCTGAATGTGGAGCAATACCGGGTGAACCACGCCCTGGCCCGCCAAACCCTCACGCGGGTGCTGGCCGAGACGGGCGTGGGGGTCCGCGATTCATGGGCGCGGCAGGACGAACACCTGCGCTTTATGAATGCGGCCAGCGGCGGCGTGGAGCACGAATACACCCGCGCCACCGAGGCCATCGAGCAGGCGCGGCAACTGCGGTTTGATGCCCTGGCCGAGTACGGCGCGCAGCCCGATACGCTCAGTGCCGAGGGCTTTTATCAGCAGCAGGCCTTGGCCGATCTGGCCCGCGAAGGCCACCCGATTCGCCCGCCCGAACAGCAGACGGGCAGCAAGCGCGTGTTCAACGGATTCGCCGTCTTCAGCAAATTTTTTGTGGGTGTGATCAGCGGCGTCAGCATCAATCTGCTGTTTAACCCGGAAAGTCGCCTGTACCTGACCGTTATTGCCCTGACCGCCGGGATCATGTTCAGTGTGCTGCTGCTGTGGTTGGTCGACGAGCTGGCTTACCGCGCCAAAATGGCCGTCAGCACACCGGGGATGGGCCGCCCCGCCGCCTATATCGGGGGAATTCTGGCCGTCAGCGTGCTGTATCTGGGCGTGGAAGGCTACCTGAACTGGGACGGCATTCTGCGCGTGACCCAGCAGATCGCCGCCAATGCCGCGCAGCAGGGGCAGCTGACCGATCTGAGCACCACCACCGATACCAACGCCGTGCCTCAGCATTGGTCGCTGCTGGCCTTTACGATGTCGCTGGTGGCGATGGCCGTGGGAGCCGCGCTGCTGCAGGGCCGCGAACGCGCCCGCACCGTGCTGGAGC
>JAQBPF010000516.1 GCA_028287665.1 Deinococcus sp.
GGGGCTTGGAAGAAGAAGCAAACACCGTCTGGGACAGCCTGCCTGCACCTGATAGAGAATGGCTGAACGAACTGGCCAACCTGGCCCCAACGGGGGCACGGGTGGCGTTGGTGGGCGGCGCGGTGCGGGACGGCCTGTTGGGCATTCCCTCCAGCGCCTCGCCTGATCTGGATCTGTCCATCGAGGGCGCAGACCTTCAGGCTCTGGCGACCGCAACAGGCTTGCCCTTTACCTTTCACCCGGCCTTTGGCAACGCCACAGTGACGCTGCCCGGTGGTCAGAGTGTGGATCTGATCCGCACCCGCCGCGAACGCTATCCGGTGGCGGGCGGCAATCCGGTGCCCGAACCCGGAACCCTCACCGAAGACCTGCAGCGGCGGGATTTTGGCCTCAATGCGCTGGCTCTGGTGCTGGAACCGGACGGAACCGTGAAGCTGCTGGACGTGGTGGGCGGCCTACCTGATGTGCGGGCACGGGTGCTGCGGCCCCTGCATTCCAATTCGTTTTACGAGGATGCCAGCCGACTGGTACGGGCGGCTAGGCTGGCGGCGCGGCTGAATTTGGCGGCCCACCCTGACCTGCTGTCGCAGGTTCCCGACGCCGTGAAGATGGCCGAACACACGCCGCGCCTGTGGGCCGAACTGCGGCTCCTGCTGGCCGAACCCCGCCCCGGACGCGCTGCCCGGATGCTGGAAGCCTGGGGCGCGGGCCAATTCCTGCCGCCCGCCGGTGTGCCGCTGCTGGACGCGCTGGATACCCAGCAAGATGGGGGCGCAACGGTCACTGTTCAGACCTACGCCGCTGCCCTGCTGCACGCCGCGCCAGATCCAACTGCCCTCACGGCCCGCCTGAATCTGGGCGAGAAACCTGCCGCGCTGCTGGCCCGCGCTCTCTCGGACACGCCTTTTCCGGAAGCCAGCCCGGAACGCATCCTGCGCCAATTGCTGCGCCCAGACGCCTACACGCCACTGACCGGGCGCGACGTGGTGGCGTTGGGGGTTCCAGCGGGCAAACAGATCGGCGCGGCACTGACTTACTTGGCGGGGTTGCGGGCGGCGGGGCAAGTCCAGTCGGCAGAGGACGAGCGGGCAGCGCTGAGGCAGTATGTGCGGAACCTCCCCCCTTCATGATTGGCCCCCTGACCCTGCTGACCACCGAACCCCTGCTGCTGCTGGTGCAGGTGGCCGCGCTTCTGGCGGGCATGATCTTGAAGGGAGTGGTACAGGCCCGCCTTGCGGCCCACTGGGGAGACCACAGCGGCGTGCAGGCGGGCTTTGGCTGGCCCGAACCTGCTGTTCACCTCGATCTGTGGCGGCTGGCGCTGCATTTATTGATCGGCGTGGCGCTTCCCCGACCTGTGCCACTCACCCTGCGTGGGCAAACAGCTGCCGCCACCCTGCTGAGCGGGCCAGTGACCCTTATCGGTCTGGCCCTGGTTCTCTTGGCCTTACAGCGTGCCCAACAACAACTCCTGCCCGCCGCAGCCGACGTGATCGGCACCGGGCTGGGCCGCGCCGCTTATAGCCTGTGCCTGCACGCGCTGTTTAATCTGCTGCCGTTGCCGGGGCTGGATATGGGGCGAATGCTGGTTCACACCGCCCAACTTCCGAAGTTGCCCCGGCCTCTGCGCGGCACGCTGCTGCCCGCGCTGGCCTGGACAGCCCTCTTTCTGACGGGCACGCTGCAGCAGGCCACCGCACCTGTGTGGGCGGGGCTGCAAAGTCTGATGGCGCGGCTGCCCTAGCCCGAATCCAGGCAACACCGTAAAGGCAGGCGGGAAGAATGGACCCTGTGTGCCTGGCGGCTTGCCCGTAGAATGCTGAGCCTATGGGCCTTATCAGTCTGCTGACCACCAATCCCACCGCATTTGTGATTATCGCGGTGGCCCTCGTTCTGTCTCTGACCGTTCACGAATTTGCCCACGCCTATGTGGCCGACAGATTGGGTGACCCCACGCCGCGCCGATTTGGACGGGTCACTCTGAATCCCGGCAAGCATCTGGACCCGCTGGGCACCCTGCTGCTGCTGGTGGCGGGCTTCGGTTTTGCCAAGCCCGTGCCGATCAATCCGGCCAACCTCGGACGTTGGGGGACGCTGTGGGTGTCGGCGGCAGGCCCAATCAGCAACCTGCTCATTGCTTTTCTGGCCGCCGTGTTGCTGAAGGTATTACCGCAAAATGCCCTGACCTTTCAGGTGTTGCTGACCGTCCTGAGCATCAATGTGGTGCTGGCCGTGTTCAACCTCATTCCCATTCCACTGCTGGACGGCAGCCGCATTCTGGGCTCACTCGTTCCCTCCCTGGGGCGCAGCCTCGCGCAATTTGAGGCACAGCCCTTCAGTTTCGTGTTGGTCATGGTCTTTGTTTTTATTGCCCGAGAACCCATCAATGGGATTATCAGTGCGGTGCAGCGCTGGGTTCTGGGGGTCGTGGGTTACGTCTGAGCAGTGCCCCAACACCCTGAACACACGGCCTGTTCAGAGCGGCGAAATCATCAACCAACACCCCCCCGACTGCTGACCGGGGGGTGTTGGTTGATAAAGCGCGGATTACTTCAGGCTGAACATCATGGCCACGTGTGCGGCGGTCCCGCCCAATACGAACAGATGCCAGATTTCATGAAAGCCCCAGTGTTTGGGAAACACCCGCCCGCGTGGACCGGGGAGCCAGCGTTTGGTGCCGTACACGACTGCACCCACGGAATACAGCACCCCGCCCGCCGCCAGCCAGAAAATAGCCGCAGGGGGCAGGTTCCGCACCAGTTGAGGCATCAGAGCCAAGGCCGTCCAGCCCATGCCTGCATACAGCAGGGTACTGATCCAACGCGGCAGGCGCATGGTGACCAGTTTCAAGGTGATGCCCGCCAGAGCAATTCCCCAGATGATCCACAGCACCGCCTCGCGCCATACCCCCTCCAGGCCGTAATAGGCCACGGGGGTATAGCTTCCGGCGATCAGCAGAAAAATTCCGGCATGATCGAGCTTGCGGAGCCACAGCAGGCCGCGCTCGCTGGCCTGAAAGGAATGGTAGCTGGCCGAAGCCGCGTAAAGCGCCACCGTGCTGACCCCAAACACCACGAAGGGCCACAGACTGAGGCCGCGTGAGTGCGCCCACCACAGCAGCGGCCCCAGCACCACCAGCGCCACAGCCGCCCCAGCCCAGTGGGTAATGGCATTCACAGGCTCGCGGGGGGCAGACAGTCGGATCATGACTCTAGAGTAGAGGGTGAGGGGATAAGGGATGTGGGAACTGGTACACGGTGCAATGGGGATTTGCCACTCGTCGAGCTTATTTGCCGCCGTAATTGGGGGCTTCCCGCGTGATGGTCACGCCGTGGGGGTGGCTTTCCACGAGGCTGGCCCCGGTGATCCGCACAAACTGGGCGTGGTCGCGCATGGCCTGCAAATCGGGTGCGCCGCAGTAGCCCATGCTGCTTCTCAGGCCGCCCACGAACTGATAGATGACCTCGCTGGCCGTGCCCCGGTAGGCCACGATGCCCTCGATGCCTTCGGGAACGAATTTACGGCTGCCCGACTGGAAATAGCGGTCGCTGCTGCCCTGATCCATGGCGCCCAGGGAACCCATGCCCCGGTAACTCTTGTAGCGGCGGCCATCGCGCAGCACAGTTTCGCCCGGAGATTCATCGGTTCCGGCCAACATGCTGCCCATCATCACGATGCTGGCCCCGGCGGCGATAGCCTTGGGCACGTCGCCCGTTTGCTTGATGCCGCCATCGGCAATCACCGGGATTCCGGCTTCCAGGGCCACGCTGGTGGCCTCGAAAATGGCGGTGATCTGGGGCACGCCCACACCCGTCACAATCCGGGTGGTACAGATCGAACCCGGCCCGATACCCACCTTGATCGCGTCTGCTCCGGCCAGAATCAGGTCTCTGGCTCCGGCTCTGGTGGCGATGTTTCCGGCGATCACATCCACGTCAAACTGTTCTTTCACGCGGCTCAGGGCGTTCAGGATGCCCTGGCTGTGGCCGTGGGCACTGTCCAGCACCAGCACATCCACACCCGACTGCACCAGCGCGGCGGCCCGGTCCATCAGGTCGGCACTCACGCCAATCGCGGCGGCCACGCGCAGACGCCCCAGATGATCTTTGGCGGCGCGGGGGTACTTGACGCGCTTGGTCAGGTCTTTGATGGTGATCAGGCCGCGCAACATGCCGCCCTCATCGGTCACCAAGAGTTTTTCAATGCGGTTGCGCTTGAACATCTCGTGCGCCTGCTCCAGCGTGGTTCCCACCGGCACCGTGATCAGGTTTTCGCGGGTCATCACGTCGGCAATCGGCGTGGTCAGGTCGTCCACAAAGCGCATGTCGCGGTTGGTGATGATGCCCAGCAGCAGGCCGTTGGGATCGGTAATCGGCACGCCGCTGATGCGGTATTCGCCCATCAGGCGGTCGGCGTCGCCCACGGTGGCGTGGGGTGGCAGCGTAATGGGGTCCACGATCATGCCGCTTTCGCTGCGCTTCACCTTCCGGACCATTTCGGCCTGCGCGTCGATGGTCATGTTCTTGTGAATCACGCCGATGCCGCCCTCACGGGCCATCGCCACGGCCATCGCCAGTTCGGTCACGGTGTCCATGGCCGCCGATACGAACGGGATATTCAGGCGCACGCGGCGGGTCAGTTGGGCCTCCACGTTAACCTCGTGCGGCAATACGGTAGAATGCCGGGGTTGCAACAACACATCGTCGAAGGTGATGCCTTCTTGTCCAAACTTGTAGTTGAAACGGTCGGACCCGCCGCTCGGCGTTTCTTCCGGCAAGCTGGTTTGGGTGGGGGCAGTTGCTGGCGCGCTCATGGCCCGGAGTTTACTCTGATGGGCTGTCTTTTGCGGTGACGGTGTCCACACCAGTGGGCCAGCCTCCGCCCTGATGCCGTATAAGTGCGGCTTGCACGCTTCAGAGCCTCATGCTAGATTTTCTGTCGCCGCCTGAACAGGTCCGGGGTCGTAGCTCAGCTGGGAGAGCGCGTCGTTCGCAATGACGAGGTCAGGGGTTCGATCCCCCTCGACTCCACCAACCAAAAAACCCGCCATTACAGGCGGGTTTTTTGTGGTGGCGGGTCGGTTATTTCCGCACAATCACGTCTGGATACTCTGGCTGAGGCTTCAGGGGCGTGATTTTGGGCAGATTCAGCGGAAAGGCAGTCACGCGGCCCGGACGGGTAAAGGTCACGGCGGGCGTGGGCGTGCGGGTCAGCGTGACCTGAGTGGCCGACAGTTTCGCCAGCGTCGCCAGCGGCACGTAAGCCACCTTGCCGAACATCCTCACCGGCACGACCTGCCCCGCATCGGCGGCGTTGGCGGCCAACGTGGCGGTACGCGGCGTCAGTACCCGGATGCTCAGGCCCAGAGCCCCCGCAGCAGGTGTGAGGGGCAGGTAGACCAGTCCGGCTTCGGTGCGTGCGCCTGTGGCCGCGGCCTGGGCCTGCTGGGCGGGCGTCAGCACAGGCACGGGCGGCGTCGTAGGCTGCACCACCACGGGCGGTTTGGGCTGCGTGGGCGTGGTGGGAGTCGCCGGACGCGGCGGAGTGACTGGAGTGGTGGGGGTGGTCGGAACGGGTGGCAAGGCGGCCAGCACGGCGGTCGCGGCAGCGCGGCGGGCCTGGGTTCGGGCCTGGGCTTCTGGCGCGGTCAGCACCCGGCCCCAGCCGGTGGGCACACCCCGGAAGGTGGTCCATGCGCCGTCGGCCAGCGGGCGCTGCTTGGCCAGCGCACTCAGCCCGCCGCCTTCGGTGACGAAGTACAGCATGCCCTGATCGCTGACGGCCACCCCGGTATCCAGCTTTTTGCCCGTTTTGATGGTCCAGATGGCCTGCCCCGCTTTGCCCACCGCGTGCAGTGTGCCGCTGAGGTCGCCCACCACTATGGTGCCGTCACTCAGTTCGGCGGCGGGGGCCGCAATCGGCGCTCCGGCTTTGTAGGTCCATTCGGCTTCACCCGTGGCGTTGATGGCGTAGAGGCTGCCGTCATAGCTCCCGACCACCACCAGATCATTGCTGGTCACAATTGGGCTGGCATTCACAAACAGGCCGGTGGCTTTGGACCAGCGCACCTTGCCGTCTGGTCCCACCGCATAGATTCGGCGGTCGCTGGAGCCGAAATACACGTTGCCCTGGCGGTCTATGGCCGGGCTGCTGAACACCAACGAACCAGCCGCAAAGGTCCATTTCAGTTTGCCGTCGGGCGTCAGGGCGTGCATCCGGTTGTCCTGGCCCCCAAAGTAGATGGTGCCGTCGGGGGCAATGGCCGGGCTGCTGAAAATAGGTGCGGCAATTTTGAGGGTCCAGAGGATCTTGCCTGCCGGGCTGACGGCATAGACGCTGCCGCCCGCAGTGGTCGCCACAACGCTGCCATCGGGCCGCAGGGCGGGGCTGGCAAACAGGTCGCCGTCCAGCTTCACCTTCCAGAGCAGTTTTCCAGCTCCGTCCAGGGCATAGAGGTTGTCGTCGTATGAGGCTGCAATCACATTGCCTTCAGGGGTGATGATGGGGTGAGCACGGCCTATGTCACCTGTGGCATAGTTCCACTTCTCGACCCCGCGGGCATCGGTGCGGTGAATGCGGGCATCGGCACCCACAAACACCAGGTCGCCCGTATCGGAAACGGCCACGCCCGACAGCACCCGCAGCTCTTTGAACCAGGCCACCTGCGGCGCGGCGGTGGGCACAGCCGCCACGGAGGCGGCAGGCCGGGTCACCTGATTGGAACCGGGTTGAACCTGGGTCTGAGCAGGAGCCTGGGTTGTGGGGGCACGTGAGGGCGTGGTTTGAGCCGAGACATCTTGTCCCAACAGCAGTAACCCGGTGGTCAGCGTGAGGCTTGAAAGTTTTAAGTGAGATTTTCTCATCTGAAGGTAAGCTCCTTTACATTGCCTTTACGGTGTGGCAGGTCTGGGCGTAAGTGGTGGACGCCCGCTAGGGTAGCCTTTAAGATGCGTTTCGTTATGAAGAAGATTCTCATGCTGACCGCGTTCGCGCTTGCTGGCCTCGCCGCTGCGCAAGACACCGCCCCTACGACCACCGAAACCACCACGGAAACGACGACTGAGACCACCACCACCGACACGACCCAGACGACCGACACGGCTGCAACCACGCCTATGTCGGCCAGCGAAGCGTTCGGTAAGGCTCAGGAGTACGCCGTGCAGGCCGACGTGGCTTACCCCGTGCCCTTCTACGACCGCACGCTCTGGAAAGCTTCGGTCGATTCCGCCTACATGGCCGCCAGCATGGAAGCCAGCAACCGCGACTACAACGCGTACCTGGCCCAGCTGTACACCAAGACCCAGTGGTGGATCAACGCCTACAACGCCTGGGACAAACTGGGCGAACTGAACGACACCGAAAAAGAGTGGGCTTCCCTGAGCGCTGCCAAACTCGCCTACCTCGCCCTGCAACGCGGCGATATGGACGGCGCACGCGCCTACGTCGAGAAGGGCATGGCCTGGAAAGACAGCGCCAGCCTGCAAGCCATCATGAAGCGCTTGATGTAATCCAGCCTTCCCGGACGATTCGTCGTCCGTCAGCCGCGCCTCTCCATATGAGAAGCGCGGCCTTTACTTTTCCTTTAACAAGCGAGGGGGTCCTCTGAACAGCCATCACAGCATCCTGGTCATTTCGGATACGCATGGTCTCCTGCGCCCAGAAGTGCTGACCTTGGCCCGTCAGGCAGACGCCGTAGTGCATGCAGGCGACGTGGGAAAACCAGAGATCCTTGAGGCGTTGCGGGCTGCCACGCCCGGCGAGGTATACGCCATTCGCGGCAATGTTGACCGCACGGCTCCACTCCAAGCTCTGCCCGAAACGTTGTTGCTGGAATGGGGCGGTCTCTGGATCTACCTTCTGCATGATCTGAATGACCTGGACCTGTCGCCGCAGGTGGCCAGGATTCGTGTGGTGATCAGCGGGCATACGCATCAGCAGAAGCTGGAGGAACGGGACGGCGTGCTGTACCTGAACCCAGGAGCCGTGGGGCCGCGCCGTTTCCGGCTGCCGGTGGCGTGCGCCTGGCTGCATATCTCTGAGCAGCGAGTGCGGGCCGAGCCTGTCACGCTGGAGGTTTAGGGAGGCTGGCGGGGCCGGGTGCTACGCTCGCCGCATGACCGCTGCCGCCGCGCCCCTGCTGACCCCCATCATCGGCACCTTGCACGCCTTGCAGGTGCCGATTCCCTATCCCATGAAGACCGTGACGGTGCTGATCGACACCGGGGGCGGCCAGAGCCCCATCACGATGATCGATACGGCGCTGGATACCCCGGAGGCGCGGCAGGCCATAGAAGACGGCCTGACGGAACTGGGCCTGCACTGGCCCGATATAGAGCGGGTGATCATTACGCACCACCACCCCGATCACTACGGGCTGGCTGGCGTGGTCGAGGAACGCAGCGGCGCAGGCGTGTTTATGTTGGACGTGGAAATCGGGCGCGGCGAGCGGTACTGGCACATGTGGGAAGACTGGCTGCCGGGGCACATCAAGCACATGCAGGATCATGGCCTGCCCCCCGAACTGCTGGCCACCCTGGAAGCAGACAGCCGCCGCACCCGCACCCGCGTTCAGCCCGCCGCACGGGTTCAGCCCCTGCGCGAAGGCCAACATGTCACCCTGGCGGGGCGGGAATGGGAAGTGTTATGGCTGCCCGGTCACGCCGACGGACATCTGGGCCTCTGGAACGAAACCGATTCCATCCTGATCGCCGGAGACGCCATTTTGCCGCGCATCAGTCCCAATATTGGCCTGTACGCCTACACCCGGCCCGACCCGCTGGGCGACTACCTGCAAACGCTGGGCAAACTGGAAGCGCTGAACCCGCAGGTGGCTGTGGTCGGCCACCACGGCCCAGTGATGGACGGCGTACAGGACCGCGCCCGTCAGTTGCGGGGCCACCACCACGAGCGGCTGGATTTTATTCGGGAGCAGGCCACCGCCGAGCCGCGTACCGCCTACGGCCTCTCCTTGGCAATGTTCAACCGCGACCTGAATACCAGTGGACGCCGCTTTGCCCTCGCCGAAACTCTGGCGCACGCCGAGCATCTGCGTCTGCTGGGGCAACTGGCCCGCACCTGGCAGGATGAAGCCTGGGTGTACCACGGCTAAGAGAGATCAGATGGGCCTGCACCATAAGGCAAGATCAAGCGCTGTAATCCCACCCATACCCCAGAAAGCTGACCTTTCCGGCTCTATACTCCGCGCATGACGGAACTGGGGCGCATCGTGAGCGCGTTGACGGCAGCTGGGCTGGCCGTGGAGACGATGGAAGACGGCGCACTGGTTCAGTACGGGGAAAGCCGGGTGGCACTGTTTACTGAACCGGACCTGCGGGGCGGCGTGTTGGTACGCCTGCACCTTGACCTCGACCTGTTTGTAGAAGAAGAGAGCCTGCCCGACATTCTGATCGGCATGAACCTGATGAATCAGGGCCTGGACTACGGGGCGCTGATTTTGGACCCCGTAGAGGACGACGACGAGGATTCGCCCACCGACGCGCCCGTGGTGGCCTTTGCCGTGCTGGGCCGCGCCGTGCTGTGGCTGCCCGACCTCGGTCCCGCCGAGTTGGACCGCCTGAATGAACACCTGCGCCGCTTTGAGGCCGAAGTGACGCAGGCCGTCGAACGCACGCTTCACGGCGGCAAGGGCATGAGCGCCTGAAACGGAAAGTGGATGGTGGGGAGTGAGAACAGAGAAAGCAGGGCCAGAGAAGTGAACTCTCTGGCCCTGCTTTCAGGTTGTGCTGGCTCCTCTTAGCGGTCCTGCAGTTTCACGTAATGCGCGTCAGTCGCGCCCGTGTATACCGCGTCGGGGCGCAGGAGGCGGTTGTCCTTGGTGTACTCGTTCACGCTGGCGCACCACCCGCTGATCCGGGCCAGAGCAAAAATCGGCGTGAAGTATTCTTTGCGGATGCCGAGGTCGCTGTACACGGTGCCGCTGTAAAAATCCACGTTCGGGTAGATGCCCTTGGAGCCGATCCGCTCCACCACGGTCTTCTCGATGGTTTCGAGAATCTGGTAGTAGGTGCTTTTGCCCTCTTTGTTCGCCACATGCTCGGCGTAGTCGCGCAGCACGCGGGAACGGGGATCGAAGTACTTGTAGACGCGGTGGCCCACACCCATGATCTTCTCTTTGCGGTCCAGTTTGCCGTTGATGTACGCGGCAGCCTTGTCGGGCGTCCCGACTTCATCCAGCATGTCCATCACGGCCTCGTTGGCCCCGCCGTGCAGTGGCCCCTTCAACGCGCCGATGGCCGACACGATGCAGGAATAGGTATCGCTGAGGGTAGAGGACGTGGCGATGGCCGTAAAGGTGCTGGCGTTCATGCCGTGATCGGCGTGCAGCACGAGCGCGATGTCGAACAAGCGGGCCTGTTCGGGCGTCGGCTCTTTGCCCGTCAGCATGTACAGGAAATTGGCGGCGTGCGTCAGGTCCATGCGCGGCGCAACGATCTCATGGCCCTCGCGGGTGCGGGCGCTGGCGGCAATGATGGTCGACATCTGGGCAATCAGGCGCACGCTGATGTCGTAGCGGCCTTCCGGCGTGGTGTCTTCGGCCTGTGGGTCAAACAGCGCGAGGTAGCTGACCGCCGTGCGGAGCGTCTGCATGGGGTGGGCGTGCGTGGGGAAAGAGGCGATTTCTTCCACGAGCTTGCTGGGAAGGGCGCGGTTGGCCTTCAGATCGGCGTCAAACTTTGCCAACTCTGCCGCAGTGGGCAAGCGGGCGTGCAGCAGGGCGAAACTCAGTTCCTCAAAGGTACTGTTTTCGGCCCACTCCTGAATGGGAATTCCCAGATGGGTGAGGATGCCCTCGGTTCCGTTGATAAAGGTCAGCTTGCTCTCGGTGAAGAGGACGCCTTCCAGCCCCTTGGCGATATCTGTCATGTTGCGCCTAACATACCACCGGTCAGGGCCGGGGCGGTTCAGAAGCCCATCAGAAAGACAGGCCGTCCCCGCTATGGTGACAACACCAATCCAAGGAAGAGGGGCCAATCCAACCGGACTGGCCCCGTCTGAGATGCTGCCTCTGCTCGTCTGGGACTTACTCGCGGGCCACCAGAATCACCGCGCAACCGTCATGGTCGGCGGTCGTCTCGGTCGCCGTATCAATTTTGGCCTTGAAGTCTATGTAGCCTTTTTTCTTGAATACGGTGCTGGCAGTCAGCTTGTCGGCAAAGTCTTCGCGGGCAATCATAAAGTTGTTGAAGGGGTGGCCCGGATTGGGAAACAGCCGGAAATCTTCGCCACTGACTGCGCCGATGAACACATAGCCGCCGCTGGTCTTGACTGGGCCGAACATACGCCCGTGGTTGTTGCTCTGCCACCAGTTGCCGTCGCTGAAGGCCTCGCCGTTGCCCTGCGGATACTGGGCGTACAGGCGGCCATTCAGGTAGCCGGAATAACCTGTGCTGTGGCCACCTTTGGGGCCGTAGCCCGCTTTGGTCATGCTGTCCAGCATCCGGGCGGTGGCTGCTTCGGGCGTGGCGGCGAACTTGTCGATCAGAATCACGTTCACGGGTTCGCGCAGGGTGCGGCCCTTATATTTTTCTCCCAGCCACGTGGCGTTTTTCAGGTCCTTGGTAATCATCCACAGGCCCATGTCACCCACATCGTCTATGCCCTTAAAGATTTCGTTGGGGGCAGGCGCAAAGGTGGCTCGGTCAGGCACGGGGCCGCTGCTCTGGGCAGGCGCACAGGCATTCAGCAACAGGGCGGCAGACAGGGCAGCGGCGGGCAGGCCAAAAGTGGCACGGGCAAAGGTGGAACGGGTGCTGGACATAGGAATTCCTTGTTGATCTGGGGTCGAACGGGGAAGGGGTGAGGGGGTCCGGCGAGAGTGAAACGTAGAGTTTCTCACGGCCACTGTGTCCAATTTACTGCACGCAAGGCCATTTATTCCCCAGCCAGCACGGACCGGGCTGCCTGCCTTCAACGGGGGACACTCGCACTTGGTTTCTCTGGCCAGAGGCGGCATTCTGTGGCAGTAAGACGCACGCCAGACGGCAAGCAATACAGCACGGACCGCCCGCCCGGTCACGCATTACGGTGACAGTCAAGGGCGCGGATCAAAATAGGGAGTGTGAAGATGAAAGACCGCGTGACCATCCCACTGGGAGCCGTAACACTGCTGCTGCTCCTGGTCGCCGTAGGGCTGGGCCTCAGCTCGCCCCTGGATCAGAATCAAGGCTCGTTGGTGCGCCTGATGTTCGTGCACGTGCCCACAGCCTGGGTCAGCTACCTCGCTTACGGCGGCACGGGCCTGTTTGGGCTGCTGTACCTGATCACCCGCCAGCGCCGCTGGGACAGATTGGCACTGGCCAGCGGCGAACTGGGCGTGCTGTTTACGGTGGCGACCATCGTGGGCGGCATGCTGTGGGCCAAGCCGACCTGGGGCACCTACTGGGTCTGGGACGCCCGCCTGACCACCACCGCCCTGAGCTTGGTCGTATACGGCGGCTACCTGCTGATCCGCGCCATGATCGACGATGCCGAACGCCGCGCCCGCGTATCGGCTGTGGTGGGCATCGTGGGGACACTGTACGTGCCGATCAACTACATGGCCGTGGAATGGTGGCGCGGCGTGCACCAGACTCAAACCCTGAAATTGTTGGGGAAAGTCCGCTTTGATGCCGCGCCGATTTATGGTTGGGTGCTGCTGATCGCCACCGCCGCCTTCACTCTGCTTTATATCTACCTGCTCCGGGTGCGCGGCATCCTGGCCGCCCGCGAAGAAGCCCGCGAAGAACGCGAACTGATGAATGATCTGCAAGGTGATCTGAACGGCCTGACCTCGCCAGGAACGGGCCCGTCTCCTGCAACACAGGGTGGTTTACGTGGATAAGTACGCCGTGTACGTGATCGTGGTCTATGTGGTCACCCTCATTCTGCTGGGGGTGTACCTGAGCTGGCTGTGGCTGCGGCTCCGGGCAGTGCGTGACGAGCCTAGCCTCAACGAGCAGGCTGGGGTGACCCGGGGTTCCAGTGGTCCGGGCTCCAGCCGTCCAGGTCAGAGGGGTTGAAGATGACTCCGCCCGTCTCTCCCCTGCCCCCGCCTCTGGCCCCTGCCCGCCGCCGCAAGCGCAGTCCGCTGCCTGTGGTCCTGGGTGTGGTGGCCCTGGTTGGCCTGACTGGCTTTATCGCTTTCGGCAATCTGGGCAAGAGCCTGGAATATTTTGTGACGCCCAGCGAGTACCTGCAGCAACGGGCCGAACTGGAAGGCCGCCCCATCCGGATTGGTGGGCTGGTCAAGGCCGTGCAGTACAACCCGCAGACGCTGGACCTGAAATTTACGGTCAGCGACGGCGGGGCCAGTTTCCCCGTGACCTACACCGGCGCGGTCAGCGACCTGTTCAAGGAAAATCAGGGCGTGGTGGTGCGCGGCGAATTTACTGGAAACACCTTTCATGCGCGTGAACTGGTGGTCAAGCACAGCGAGGAATATCAGGTGCCCAAAACGCAGGCCGAGCTCAAAGACCTGCTGCAACGCACTGAATAACGCTGCCCACCGCGCTCTGCCTTCTCCTCCTTTCCGACTCCTGCCGAGGCTGCCATGCTGAATCTCATCTCATTCTCGTCCAGTTCACTGGGGGCGCTGGGGCAACTCGCGCTGCTGGGCGCACTGGCCTTTACGCTGGCGGGGACGTGGCTGGCGGTGCTGGGCGGCGTGCGTGCCGATGCCCGCGCCACCGAAGCGGCGCGGCGCTCGACCTGGGCCGTCTTCGCGCTGGTTTCGCTGGCCGTCCTGGTCCTGATGACGGCCCTCTTGCGCGACGATTTTTCGGTGCGTTATGTGGCCGAACATTCCATGCGGTCTTCTCCGACCTGGGTCAAGGTGACCAGTCTGTGGGGCGCTCTGGAGGGCAGCGTGCTGCTGTGGGCCTGGCTGCTGGCGGGCTTTACCTTCATCCTCAGCCTCACCCTGCGCCGAGACGCTCTGCGGCCCTGGGCGCTGGGGGCCATGTTCGTCAGCCTGCTGTTTTTTGTGGGCGTGTGCGCGTCGGTGGCCTCGCCGTTTACGCCCGTTGCCACTCTGCTGCCCGATGGACAGGGACCAAATCCGGCTCTGCAAAACCACTGGATGATGGCCGTCCATCCGGTCCTGCTGTACCTGGGCTTCGTGGGTCTGAGCGTGCCGTTTGCCTACGCAGTGGCCGCCCTGGTGACCGGCCGACTCAGCGACCACTGGGTCACGGTGACCCGGCGCTGGACGCTGGTGGCCTGGGTCTTTCTGACCGCCGCGATTGTGGCAGGCGGCTGGTGGAGTTACGAAACGCTGGGCTGGGGCGGCTACTGGGCCTGGGACCCGGTGGAAAACGCCAGCTTTATTCCGTGGCTGCTGACCACCGCCTTTCTTCACAGCGTTCAGATTCAGGAACGGCGTGGGCTCATGCGCTCCTGGAATGTGTGGCTGATCGTGTTGGCCTATGCCAGTACGGTACTGGGCACCTTTCTGAACCGTTCGGGCATCGTTCAGAGCGTTCACGCCTTTGCGGGCGGCCCGGTGGGCCCCGTGTTCCTGGGGTTCCTGGCCTTCCTGCTGATTGCCGGAATTGGGCTGGCCGCCTGGCGCACGCCTCAGCTCCGTGACGACGGCGACCCTCCCTCGGCCCTCAGCCGTGAAGGGGCGTTCCTGGCGGGCAACTGGCTGTTTGTGGTCTTTGCCGTGATGGTGCTGGTGGGCACGCTGTTTCCCACCTTCATCGAGGCCGTACAGGGCCGCCGGGACGCCAGTGTGGGGCCTGCCTTTTACAATGCCTTTGCCATTCCGCTGGGCCTGGGCCTGATGCTGATGATGGGTGTGGGGCCGCTTCTGCCCTGGCGCAGAGCTGATGGGCAGACGTTCTGGCGGGCGCTGCGGCCCCTGCTGATCGTGGGCGTGGGCGCGGCGCTGCTGGCCTTCGTGCTGGGTGTGCGCGGTGCGGGTGTGCTGGGAACAGTGGCGCTGGCCGCCTATAACCTGCTGGGACTGGGACTGCTGACCGCCCGCGCCCTGCAACAACGCCGGGCCGCACGGCAGGGCGGCGGCTTCGTGGCCCTGGTGCGCGAACAACCCCGCCGCTACGGGGCCTACACCGCCCACATCGGCCTGGTGGTGCTGGCGCTGGGGCTGGCCTTCAGCGGTGCCTACCGGGGCGACGCTCAGGCGTCGCTGAATGTGGGTGCGGCTCCCAAAGCGCTCCTGCACGAGCAGGTTCAATTGGTCTCTCTGCGTCAGCAGGACAAGCCCTACGGCACCAGCGCCATTGCCCGCGTACTCATTGATGGCCGCGCCTTCGAGGCCCGCCTGAATACCTTCCGGCAGGCTCCCGGCACATTGTTCCCCTCCCCCGCCGTGCGCTACGGCGTGCTGACCGACACGTATCTAGTCCTGACCAGCATCGACCCCGGAGGCAAGTGGGTCAGCGTGCGCCTAATAGAAAGCCCGCTGGTGTCGTGGATCTGGTGGGGCACCCTGATCGTGTGCCTGGGCGCGGGCCTGACCCTGGTTTCACCCCGGCAGATGCAGGTGCGGCGCGTGCAGGCTGGATTGGCTCCCGCCACAGATTAAGCCTCCACAGATTAGGCTTCATCTCCCGTTCGATCCTTCACCACACCGCATAAAGAGACTCCGATGACCCACTCTCCTGCATCCAAATCCGTGACCCCTCCTTCCTGGCGGCGCTTTATTCCGCCTGTGCTGGCTGCCTCGCTGGTGGCTGTCCTGGGTGTGGCCCTCCTCAGCCCCGCCCGCAACACCACCGACGGCGGCCCCCTGATCGGCAAACCCGCGCCTACCTTCGTGCTGAATACACTGGACGGCTCCAGCCTCAACCTGGCTTCCCTCAAGGGGCGGCCTGTGGTGCTGAATTTCTGGGCGTCCTGGTGTGCGCCCTGCCGAGAAGAAGCGCCGCTGTTCCGCGAGCTGAGTACCCGCCAGACGGCAGGCACAGGGCTGGCCGTCGTCGG
>JAQBPF010000009.1 GCA_028287665.1 Deinococcus sp.
CCCATCAGCGCACGGCTCAGGCTACTTTTTCCAGTTCCGGGGACACCCGTGATGAGAAAGACGGGCATGTTTACTCGCTGCGATCTGGCCCGCCCTGCATGGCGACCCAATCTTCGTAGGCCAGCGCGGGCAACAGCGCAAAGCTGCCGACAAACAAGGTGGCGAGGGCGGCAGGCACGCGGACGGGCGTTTTGCCGTTCATCACGAGGTACAGCGCCCCCAGAGTACTCACTGCGCCAATGTCCATAAACATGATCCGGGCAAAGGAACTCTGCTTCAGCGTGGCGCGTGTGCCCAGTTCGCCGCTGCGTTTGCGGCCCAGCACGGCAGTCAGCACCAGCATCGCAAACAGGCTGCCGTACAGTTTCAGGCGCTCTGGGCCGGGGCTACGGTATTTTTCGGCGGCGGCACTGACGGAGTCGGTGAAGGACATGGCTGAGCCTACACCGCCGCCCGCCCGGCAACAGCGGGGCCTCACACGCCTGGACCAACAGGCACTGAGGCGACCCACACCTCCTCCCCACTTTGGCCCGCCAGACTGGGCTATGTTGCCTGCCCGCTGGCTTGCCTTGGCTCTCCTGACTGCTTCCGCGTCGGCCCCAACTGCTCTTGCTCAAACTGCCCCTGCCGTCAAACTTACCCCGTTTGTGAGTGGACTAGAGCAAGTCACGGCCCTTACACATGCGGGCGACGGCACGAACCGCCTGTATGCCGCACAACAGGACGGACGTATCCGGGTCATTGCGGGCGGCAAGGTTCAGCCGAACCTATTTTTAGACCTTCAAAAGCGCACGGCAGCGGGAGGAGAACGGGGGCTGTTGGGCCTGGCCTTCGATCCAGCCTACAAAACCAACCGCCGCGTCTACGTGCACTACACCGATCTGAACGGCGATACGGTCCTGGCCCGCTATACCGCCACTGCCGACTTTTCACGGGCCGACCCCGCCAGCGCCCGCACGCTGTTTACCGCCAAGCAGCCGTATTCCAATCACAACGGCGGGCAATTGGCGTTTGGTCCCGACAAGTTCCTGTATCTGGGCTTGGGCGATGGGGGCAGCGGCGGCGATCCCCAGAACAACGGGCAGAATCTGGCCTCTCCGCTGGGCAAAATCCTGAGATTCGATGTGCGGGGCGACGCGCCCAGGCCTGCTCCTGGCAATCCGTTTGTCAGCCGCAGCGGGGCCAATCCGTATATCTGGGCATATGGCCTGCGAAACCCCTGGCGCTTTAGCTTTGACCGCACCTCGGGCGACCTGATCATTGCCGAGGTGGGCCAGAACGAGCAGGAAGAGGTAGACCGCCAGCCCCGCGCCAGCAAAGGCGGCGAGAATTACGGCTGGCGCATTCGCGAGGGCCAGCGCTGCTACGATCCGGCCAGCAATTGCCCCACAGCTGGCAAAACGGGTGCAGCGCTCAAAGCGCCCGTGCTGACCTATGGCCGCACCGAGGGCCAGAGCATCACGGGCGGCTACGTGTACCGGGGCAGCGCCATTCCCGCGCTGAAGGGCCAGTACGTGTTTGCCGACTTTGCCACCGGGAACCTGTGGGCCGCTCCTGCCAGCGGCTCCAGCTGGAAAAAAACCCAGATCGGCAAGGTCAGCAACCCGGCCACCTTTGGCGAGGATGAGCAGGGCGAACTGTATTTGGCGGAATACGGAAGCGGGCGGATCTTGAAGTTCAGCAAGTAGATCATGTCCAGCACACCACTGGCCCTAACCTTCTACAGTTGGGGCCAGTGATGTAGGTCTACTTCACCCGCACTTGCTGTAGCCGCAGGCCTGACATTTCAGGCAGCCTTCCTCGCGGATCACCGCTTTTTCCTCGCACACGGGACAACGTTCACGGCTCATGCCGTCCATGCCCTCCACACTGACACCGGACACGCTGGCTCCGGCAGGAGCGGTGGAGAGCGTATCGCTGCTGCCCCCGGCCAACGGCGGCAAGGCTCCAGCGTCCATATCTTTCTGGAACGTTTCCAGCGCCACGGCGATCAGGTCGGCCTTGCTGCCCACCAGACGCCCGTTGTAGCTGCCGTACAGTCCACCGTTCAGGCCGCGCAGGGTTTTGATGATGGCCTGTGCAGGAACGCCGTGCTGGAGGGCAATGCTGACGACGCGGCCCAGCGCCTCGCTGTCGGCGTTGGCCTCGTCGCCTGCCCGCCCGCTGATGACCATGACTTCCACAGGTTTGCCGCCCAGATGGTTGACGGTGACCAGAAAGCTGCGGCGGTGGCCGCTGGTCGGGTCGGTCAGCTTGACCATATCGGTGATGCCCTGCAAGCGGGCGGGGCGCTCGTAGACGGGGGCGGTGGACGCGGCGGCGCGGGGGGCGGGCTGCGGCGCGGGCGCAGCAACAGGCACGGTCACGGGTTCGGTCTGGAGGCTCTCGCCCATCACATCTGCGGCCTGCACGGTGGCTGGTGCTTCTGCTTCAGCTTCTTCCGCCTTCTTTTCCTTGGTTTTACTCGTACTCAGCACCTGAAACTGGCGCGAGCCGTCGCGGTACACGGTGATGCCCTTGCAGCCCGTGCGGTAGGCCTCGCTGTAGGCGTCCTGCACGTCCTGCACGGTGGCGCTGTTGGGCAGATTGATGGTTTTGCTGAGGCTGTTGGCCGCGTAGCCCTCCGCGTCAAAGGCCACCTGCACCGTACCCTGCATCCGCACATGGTCGGCGGGCGCGATGTCGTGGGCGCACACGAACACCTGCTGCAAGGCGTCGGGGATAAAGGCGAGGCCCACCACGCTGCCGTGGTTTTCCGACACGGCTTCGGTCACTTTGTCCCAGTTCCAGCCGCCCTTGCCGTCGTCCATGTTGGCGGCGGGCGGGTAGGTTTCCAGCAATTCCACGAACAACGGGGCCAAGAGTGCGCGGTACTCGCTGCCGATCTTGCGCCAGATGAACGGGCTGAAGACAGGCTCGATGCCGCTGGACACGCCCATCAGCATGCTCGTCGTGCCCGTGGGGGCCACCGTCAGCACGGCCACGTTGCGGCGGGGAGCGTGCGGCATCTTGTCGGCGTTGCGGGTGTACACCGGGTACACGCCGCGCTCTGCACCGAGGCGTTCGCTTTCCGCCACCGCTTCCTCGCGCAGTGCGCCCATAATTTCGGCAATGGCCTGCCGCCCGGCGTCGTTGTCGTAGCGCAGGCCCAGCTTGATCAGCGCGTCGGCCAGGCCCATCACGCCCAGGCCGAGGCGGCGCAGGTCTTGCGAGGCCACCCGGTTGTCTTCCAACGCGAATACGTTCACGTCCAGCACGTCATCGAGGAAGCGAACGCAGGTGCGAACATCGGCACGGAAGGCCTTGAAATTAAAGGTACTGCCCGTCACGTAGGCGGCCAGATTGATCGCGCCGAGGTCGCAGGGTTCGCCCACCGTCAGCGGGATCTCACCGCAGGGATTGGTACTCCGAATCTGGTAGCGCTCGCCCAGGTCTTTCAGGGCGCTGTATTCGTTCACGCGGTCTGCGAAAATCAGGCCGGGTTCGCCCGTACTCCAGGCGTGCTGGGCAATCTGATCCCACAGCCAGCGGGCGGGAATGCCAGTGCCGGAACTGGGGAGTTGGTACACAGGCACGCCACGTGCGCCGTCGTCTGCGCGGTCAGGCAGGGTGGGCAACGCTCCGTCATAAGCGCCCGTTTGGGGCATCAAGGCATATTTGCCGGGCACATCCTGCGCGGCAATGGGCCACACGGCGTCGGCCTGCAAGGCATCCCAGAATTTCTCGCCCACCAGAATGGAGATGTTGAAGGTGGAAATATCGCCCTCGGCAGCTTCACGATCCAGGTCTTTGGCGGTCAGAAAATCCAGCACATCGGGATGGTCGATGGAGATGGTCGCCATGCCTGCGCCGCGCCGCGTGCCGCCCTGCCTCACCACGCGCAACACGGGCGAGTACACGAACCGCAGCGTATTCACTGGTCCGCTCTGTTCCGCGCCCCGGTTGGCCCACTCCAGAAAGTTGTCAAAAATTTCCATCAGAAAGCTGACTGGGCCGGAAGAAGTGCCGCCCGAACCCTTGATGGGCGCACCCTCGGCCCGCATCTCGGACAGGTCGATGCGTGGCTCCAGCCCCAGCTTGGCGTCTTCAGCCACCTTTCTGGCGGAATCGGTAATGCCGCCCATATCGTCGGGCACGGCCTGCACACCCTCGGGGAGCGCACGCACGATCTGCACGCCGTTCTGGCGGGCCTGCACCACCAGTTCGGGCCGGATGGACTGCCCGTAGATCACCCGCGTCCAGTTGCGAATCGCTACGGGTTGTTTGTCGCCGTCGGGCTGCGTGGGCGGGCGCATCAACCCTTCTATAAAGTCGGTCACGTCGGCGTGTGCGGCGCTCATGTAGGCCCAGCCGCGCACGCCCGCATCGCTGCGGCTGCCCTCGGCGCGGGGCAGATACACGTCCAGATTCACGCCGTTGCCGCCGCCTACCTTGGTCACCAGGGCCAGTTTCTTGGCCACCTCCATCACGCCTTCAAAGCTGGATGGATCGTGGGCCGTTGCTCCCTGCACGAAGCAGTTCAGAACGTTGCCGTGCTGCGTGCCCGCTCCCGCCAACACGCGCCCACCGGGGCAAAACTTCTTTTCCGCCATCAGGTCGAAGTATTTCTGGGCCCATTCCTGCTGGGCCCCCTGCGCCTCGGCCCCAGCCACCCAGTTCGCAATTCGCCGGAACATCCCCGCAATATCGCCGTCGCTGGGCTGCAAATACTGGCGCTTGGCAATGTGCTGGGCATTGTCGTCAAAGTGGGT
This sequence comes from Deinococcus sp., assembly GCA_028287665.1. Classification (GTDB taxonomy): domain Bacteria; phylum Deinococcota; class Deinococci; order Deinococcales; family Deinococcaceae; genus Deinococcus. Next base: position 4,752 of record JAQBPF010000009.1, read on the forward strand.
CAGGGCGGACAGAGGAACGCTGGTCATGGTGGAAACTCCTTGGAAGAACGGGGGAAATCAGAGGCAGACGGCCAGCCACAGAAGACCACTTCCCCGCAAGCAGGGGGTGAAGTCGGTCTTCTTTTCTGGCCCTTCTCAAAATAAACTTGTTGTTAATTATATGCCCAGAGCCAAATCAGGTACAACAGCTTGTGTGGTTCTGACTCTTTAGATACAAGATGCGGCCCCAATCCAAAGAGGGGCTGGGGCCGCAGGAGCCGCAATGAGGGCTTTTTCTTCAGAACAGCGTGCTCAGACGGGTCTAGACATCCAGCCGAATCAGGAAGCGTCCACAGGAGGGGCACTTCACCGGGGGCAGCTTCCCAAGCGCCGCTTTTTGCTGCACATTGACAGGCAGGTTGACGTTGCACCCACTGCAACTTCCGTTCTTGATTTCCACGACCCCCAGACCTTTTTTGGCCTTGCGGATCATGTCGTATTCCTTCACGGTGCGCGTATCTAAGTTGGCAACCAGTTCAGCGCGTTCCTTGCGTGCGCCTTCGCCCTGATCGCGCAAGGCCTGAACCCGCGCTTCGTCTTCGGTTTCCAGTGCGCCGAGGCTGGGGCGCAGAGCGCGGTGTTCGGCCCGCAGTGCAGCGGCCTTTTCAGCCAACTCGCGCTGCTGCTCCCGCAGGGGCAAGAGGTCTTCTTCCATCTCCTCGGCCCGCTCACCCAACATCTGAATACGGCTGCCGTACTGAGACTGGGCGCGGGCGTCAAAGGCGTTTTTTTCCTGCTCATCTTTGGCACGGGCGATCTGTTCCTGTGTGCCTGCCAGGTCCAGTTCCTGCTGGCGCACCTTTTTATCGGTGGCCTCCAGGGTGATCTCGGTGTCTTCAAGAAGGTTATTGAGGCGTTCCTGCTCGGCTCGGGCGCTCCGGAGGGCGTCTGGAATGTTGCCTTCCTCGGCACGCAGGCGGTCAAGGTCCAAGTCCAGTTGCTGAACGCGGTGCAGGCGTGAAAGGGGTCCGGTATCACTCATCAAGTCCAGTCTACCCCCGATGTGGGTGCGTACCCCCGCCGCCGCCCATCGGCTGCTCTGGTCCATCACCCGCTTCAGGCTGTCCCAGAGCCAGCCGGAGCCTGTCCAGCAGCGTGGCCGCGCCGGAGCCTCAGGCTTCCTTAACAGACACCTGGACATCTATCCCGCCTGCCTGAAGACGATATGTAGGCCAGCAGACCGCACTATGGGGCTTGCTGTGCGGCACAATGAACGGCATGACCGACTCCCGTTTGCCTGCTTCTTCTCCGCGCCCGGATGACCGACCCGATCTGCAACTGGTGTCGCTGCACACCGTTCGGGGGGACCCTCATGCGAGGTTGGCAGGCGCACTGGCCGCACTGGAAGGCGCGGATTGGGGCCTGCTGCTGGGCGGCGACCACGCACTGGCCCGGCAATTGGCCGCGATGCTGGGCGGCGGAACCCTGCGGGTCGATGGTCGCCTGAGTGTCAACCGGGATGCACTGGCCGGGGCTGGCCTGGCGGTGGCCTCGCTGGACGCCGACTGGAACGGGGCGCGGGCCGTCTGGCTGCTGGAACCCGACGCCCGCACGCTGGAACGGGCCGTGCGGGCCGGAGTGCGCGTGATTGTGGACGCGACCCTGGCCCCCGGTGGCGGCTGGCCCACACGCGGGGCCGATCTGGTGGTCTACCGCGACGGCGTGACCCTGACCGGACATGCCGACGGCACGCTGGCGGCCCTGTTTGGCACGGGCAGCGCTCCTGCGCCCGCTGCCCCGGCCCCCGCCGACCTGACCGTGGCCCTGGCTCTGCGCGATGTGGCGACCCTGCCCCTGCGCTTGGCCCGCGCCGCCCGCACCACCGTTCAACTGGCCGAGCGCCTGGGCGGCACCGCCCTGGAAGCTGGCCCCACGGCCCTGCTGCTGGCCCCCGACGCCGCCGCCGATACCTTTGCGGCCCCCGGAGGCGTGATGGCGGCGGCCCGCAGCGTGCCCGCTGGCGTGCTGCTGACGCCCGGTCTGCAAGACATGAACTCGGTGCTGGCCCTGCTGCGGTCTGAAAACGAGCAGCCCGGCCACCCGGTAGCGCGAGTGGAGACGCAGTGGAAGACCAGAGAGGAAAGCGTGCCCGCGTCCGTGACCTCTGAAACAGAAGCCCGTGACCCAGAGCCTCAAGACGTACTTCCGCACTCTGCCGGGCAGCGTGAACCCGAGCCGGATGAAGATGGACGGCGCGAGCCTGAACAACGCACTTTTGGGCAGCGAGATGGACAGCGTGAGTTTGGACAGAGGGACGGACAACGCCGCAACCGCTCGGACGGCAGGCGCGACGATGGACGCCGCGGTGAGCGCAGTGCCCAGGGCGAGCCGCGCAGATTCGAGCGCCCCCGGATGGATCAGGCACGCCCCGACCAAGCCCGTGCAGACCAGCCCAGACCCGATCAGGCCAGAGCAGATCAACCCCGCCCCGACAGCGCCGCGCCGCCCGAACGCTTCACCTTCGACGCACCGGACAACAGTTACGTCGACCACCAGCCCGAGGCGTCGGCCAACCCAGCCACCGCCAGCCAGGTTGCCGCGCCTCCGGTCACTCCGGCCATCAACCCGCCCGCACCCACGTTCTCGGTTCCTTCTCCCGCACACGATGAAGTCTGGGAGCCGGAAATCGTCTTCAGTCATACCCCCACCCCGGACGCCCTGACCGACGCCGTGCACCGCCAGTCGGAAAAGGAACGCAGCGAAGAATTGCCCGAAGAAGACGCTGCAGACACGGTGGACGCCTCAGACACGGTGCAGGCGGGAGCGCAGGCAGAACAGGCCAGCGCAAAACAGGCCAGCGAAGAAGCCGAAGAGGACACTTCAGCACCCTCTTTTGCAGAAGCTCTGGCCCAGCATGAGCAGACGGAGGAGGGCCAGACTCAGCTTGAGCAGGTGGAGGCACAGGCCGCCGCGCCTATCATCCTGGCGCCTGACCTGCCGCCCACGCCGCCCGCTGCCGCACAGGCCGAGGGGGCCGAACGCCCCGACCCCACCGCCGACCTGACGCCCGAACAGGCCGCCATCTATGCCCGCCTGCGCGACTGGCGCAACGCCGAGGCCAAGCGTCAGGACATGAGCCGCTTCATCATTGCCAGCAACGCCACCATCGCCGAAATTGCTCGCCGGGTGCCCTACACCGCCGCCGACCTCAAAGCCGTGCGCGGCATGGGGCCAGAGCGGCTCCGCAAGTACGGGGAGAAGATTCTGGAAGTGGTCCGGGGCTAGCAGGCTGGGCAGAGGCTCCGTGAAGAAATTGAGCCCTCTTCCCAGCGGACAGCTCTCCCTTACCACATCCGCTCTGAACTGGGTTCATTGCCTTCGTTCAGCATTTGATTTAAAACTCTGAACGTGCCTGCCCGTCTGTTGCCGCTCCTGACCAGTTCTCCTCAATCGGGGGAAGGGTTGGGAGCGCGTTTGGGTTTGGGACGGGTGACCATCAATACGCTGGCGCGGCGACTGGAAGAAGACGGTGTACCCGTCGTCATTTCCCGCGAGGGGTATGCACTGGCGGCGGGCACACCTGCCCCGCCGCTGGTGACCCCTCTGCTGACCACCCACACCTTCGGGCAGGCCATTCGCTACGCCGGAACGGTGACCAGCACGCAGGATGTGGCCCGCGCCTGGGCCGATGACGCCGCCGACGCCGCCCCACACGGCGCGGTGGTGGTGGCCGAACGCCAGAGCGCTGGCCGGGGCAGACGTGGGCGGGTCTGGGACACCACGCACGGCACGCTTGTTTTGAGTGTATTGCTGCATGGCCTGACCCTGCCCGAACTGGCGCTGATTCCTCTGGCAGCGGGGGTGGCGGTGCAGGCGGCGGGTCAGATTGGTGGTCTGAAGTGGCCCAACGACCTCCTTTCCCCAGATGGCCGCAAACTGGCCGGAATACTCCTCGAAGCCGACCTGCGCGGCGAGGATGTAAGGCGGGCAGTGCTGGGCATCGGTATCAACGTGTCTGCCTCACCGGAAGGAGCCGCTTGTCTGACTGAATGGCGGCCCAACCTGACCCGCGCACAACTTCTGGCCGACCTGTTGGCCGCGCTGGAGCACTGGCTGGTGCAACCGCCCGCACAGATTTTGGCGGCGTGGCGGGAGGCCAGCGTGACTTTGGGGCAGCCCGTGCAGGTGCAGACGCCGCGCGGCCCGGTTACAGGCACGGCGCTGGATATAGACGCGCAGGGCAGCCTGCTGGTGCAGGTATCTGGCGGCGAGGTCGTGACCATCAGCGCGGGCGACGTGCACCTTGTCGGACAGTTGGCTGCCCACAGGCTCTGACCCGGCTAAAATTCATCTACACCCCAATTCAGCCTCTCGCGGATTCACCAGACAGATTCACAGGAGTTCTTATGACGCACGCTGCACCCGGTTATCCCACCCTGGCCCAGACCCTTTCGCCCCACCACAGCCTGATCCGCAATGTCCTGCTGGTGGCCAGCGGCGCGGCGTTGGTGGCCCTGGCCGCCCAGATCGAAATCCCCATGCAGCCGGTGCCCCTGACCCTGCAAACCCTCGCGGTGTTGCTGGTGGGTGCGGTGCTGGGCAGCAAGCGCGGCGCGGCGGCCCTGGCCCTCTACCTGGCCGCCGGAGCCGCTGGCCTGCCTGTACTCAGCGGCGGCGGGGCGGGGCTGGCCAAAATCATGGGGCCAACGGGCGGCTACCTGCTGGGCTTCATCCTGGCGGCGGGGGTGGTGGGCTGGCTGGCCGAACGCTACGCGCTGGACCGCAAATTCGCAGGCACGGCACTGGCCATGCTGGTGGGCAACGTCGTGATCTACATTCCGGGCCTGCTGTGGCTCGCCAACGTGCTGCATGTGTCGGCCTCTAAAGCCGTCGAATACGGCCTGACGCCTTTCCTGATCGGCGACGGCATCAAGCTGCTGCTGGCTGCGCTGCTGCTGCCTGCGGCCTGGGCCTTCGTGGGGCGCCAGTCCGATTGAACTGATACGGATTCCGACTTGAATCCTGCTCTTTTTGGGATTCAATCCGAGCGGAGTCCGTATGAGGTGCTGGGCCGCCAGAGCCAACAGAATTAACCAAGCTCCACCAAGAAAGCCCCCGGCCTGCAATGCAGAGGCGGGGGCATCTTCGTCTTGCGCTGGGTTGTCGATGCCTTCCGTTCTGGGGAGTGCCCCAGCGCAAGCGTGACTTCAGCTTAGGCGGCAGCCCCTGCCCCGCGCATCCGTCAAAAGGCGGAGGCGACGGGGGGAGCGTCAAAACGCCTCCACCCAGAGCGGGCAGAGGCGCAGGGCCACACCTTAAAATTACTCGGCTACAGCAGGAACCGTCAGCACCGTGGGCACGCTGACGCCACCGTTCTTGATGGCCGCCATCACGCGGGTGCGGATTTCGTCTTCCATTTCGGGGCGCTCGGAGATGTAGGCGATGGCCTTTTCCTTGCCCTGCCCGATGCGCTCCTCGCCGTAGGAATAGAAGCTGCCTGCCTTCTTAATGATGTCCATGTCGGCGGCGAGGCCCACCAGATCGGCCACCTGATCAAAGCCCTTGCCGTACACGAGGGCCAGTTCCACTTCCTTGAAGGGCGCGGCGACCTTGTTCTTCACGGTCTTGATCTTGACCGTGTTGGCAACAGCGTCGTTGCCCACCTTGATGGGCTGGCCGATCTTGCGAACGTCGAGGCGCACCGAGGAGTAGAACTTCAGGGCGCGGCCCCCGGTGGTGGTTTCGGGGTTGCCGTACATCACGCCGATCTTTTCGCGAACCTGATTGATGAAAATGGCGGCGGTTCCGGTTTTGCTCAGGATGGCCGTCAGTTTGCGGAGCGCCTGAGACATCAGGCGGGCCTGCAAGCCGGGCAGGCTGTCGCCCATGTCGCCCTCGATTTCGGCGCGGGGCGTCAGGGCGGCCACGGAATCCACGACCACCACGTCGATGGCGCCGCTGCGAACCAGCAGTTCCATGATTTCCAGCGCCTGCTCGCCGTTGTCGGGCTGGGACACCAGCAGTTCGTCGGTGTTCACGCCCAGCGCACGGGCGTACACGGGGTCAAGCGCGTGCTCGGCGTCAATAAAGGCGCAGGTGCCGCCCGCTTTCTGGGCCTGAGCGAGAATGGAGAGGGCCAGCGTGGTCTTGCCGCCCGACTCAGGGCCGTAGATTTCGGTCACGCGGCCACGCGGAATACCGCCCACGCCGAGGGCCAGATCCAGGCTCAGGCTGCCCGTGCTGATGGTCTGAATATCCAGCTTGGTTTCCGCGCCCAGCTTCATGATGCTGCCCTTGCCGAACGATTTCTCGATCTGGGTCATGGCATTTTCGATGGCCTTGGCGCGTTCCTTGGCGTCGCTGGGAAGGTGCAAAACGGTGTCTTTGTTGCTGTCCTTGCTCATGGGTACTCCTTGGGGGCTGTGGCCTCTGGGAGGCGCGGGCGGAAGGGCGGTATTAACAGAGTTGGGTCAGAAGTCGGCGGATTGGTCGGGTACTGCGGGCGGCTCTGTTTCTGCCGCGCCAGCACGGAAGCGGAAGGTACTTTCTGTCTGGTACAGCGGCCCGGTCTTACGGAGGATCGAGCGTGCCAAGACGGCGCTGCTCGCCTGCCAGCCGAGATCGAAGGTTTTGGGCGGCACACGCGGGGCTGGGCCTTTTTTGCGGGCCAGCGTGATATGCGCCTTGAAAGGTTGCTCGTCGGTGGCGAGGCCCAGCGCAGCAATGCCTTCACGCAAATTCGCGGCCAGTTCCGCCAGCCCTTCGGCTTCCACCTTCACGAACCACACGCGGGGACTGCCCTCATTGGGAAAGTAGCCCGTGCCGCGCAACCGCACGTCCAGCGTGGGGACATTCAGGGTCAGGTCGGCCCCCAACTTGCGGAGATCGCCCAGGCGTTCGGGCGGCACCGCAGGCAGATACGCCAGCGTGACGTGCATCTGGTCAGCCCGCACCGCCCGCCAGTTGCCCTTCAGGAGCGACTGCGTTTCGGCCAGCGGGGTAGAAATCTCGCGGGGGAGGGTGATGGCGTAGAACAGGCGCAGGCTGGGTTCCGGCGCAGGGGTTGCTATGCGTGCAGGACGCTCTGGCCGGGGCTGAGTCTGATTTCTGTTCTGTGGCTTGACGGCAGTTGCGGAAGCTGGCGGCCCCCGCTTGGGAGCAGGCCGGGTCATGCCTGTACCTCGTCACGGGTCTGAAGACTGCGGAGGGCCAACGCCAGCGCCGCCATGGCCGCCCTGTCACGCACCTGTGGGGCGTCGCCGGGCCAGTTCAGGTGGGCTGTTTTTTGCAGTTCACCCGTGTCCAGCGCAATGTATGTTTGTCCGGCGTGTTCGCCCACAGTCGCCGTGACCACCGCCAGGCCCACCGCCGCGCCCAGATATTCACGCGCACCAGCGGCCAGTTCGCGGGCGGCCTGTTCACTGACCACGCCGTGGGCGTTCAGCGTAATGGGGGTCAGCCCCAACGTAATCAGGCGGGCGTGGTCTCCGGTCACGGCAGCGTCCAAGAAGTTGGGCGCATCGGCCAGGGCGGTACAGACCGTGCCGCCGCTGCCCGCCTCGATCACGCCGAGGGTCCGGCTTCCCAGCGCCGCCGTCAGCACTGAGGCCAGCGTGTCGGCGTCTTCGCCCCAGATCCAGCGGGCCAGCATGCCACGAACCTGCTCCAGCACGGGGGCGGCGAGGGCCTCGGCTTCTTGCGCGGTGGGCGCACTGGCCGCCACACGCACGTCCACACCCGTTTTGCGGGCGTAGGTGGCGACGCTGGGATTGGCCTGCCGGGTCAGC
>JAQBPF010000029.1 GCA_028287665.1 Deinococcus sp.
TCAGTCCAGGACAGGTCGTGGTGCTGGATAACCTCTCGGCACACCACCGCGCGTCCATTCGGACGCGCATCGAAGCTCACGGCTGTTCGGTTCTGTTCCTCCCGCCTTACAGCCCGGACTTCAATCCCATCGAGATGCTCTTTTCCAAGGTCAAAGCCCTTGTGCGCGCTGGAGAACCGCGAGACTTGACGACGCTGTTCTCCAGCGTCTGGGCCGCCCTGGAGGCCGTCTCCTTGCGAGATGTCTTCGGCTGGTTCACGCACGCTTTCCCTGACGTCTTCTTATGTCAAATGCTCTAGAAGCTGTAAGTGGGAAAAGACAGGGGCCTTGAGTTGAATTCAAGGCCCCTGTCTTTTGTTTTTACGTTCTCCTTCCACTTACTCACCGACTGTGGAGAGTGTTGACAGAGACTCTTTAAGCCTCTTCAATTGCTCCAGCGTCAGGCCATACGCCTCTGCAATTTCACTGTCTGGAGTTTCGTTGCACCGCACAGAAAGGCGAGTTCGTTCCCAAAGCGCGACTTCTTCATCAGTCAAGCCATAAGTGAAACCCGGAATCGTGAAACGCATAGGCAGCCTCCTGCAAAAGTGACTTTTAAGCTCTCCAGAACTCTTTTTCCGCCTCTTGAAGGGACAAGAGCTTCAGCGGAAATCAGAACGGGCGACGGTCAGAGAAGATCGCCCTGTCACTGCTTTCATGCTGCGTCCCCATTGCCATCTTTGTCGGCCTTCGCAAAAATCATGCGGCCCACGTTGGTCTGCACGTTGTTGATGACCTGCACGCGCGTCGGTTTGCCGCGGTATTTCATGCCGTCCTCAACGACCACCATCGTGCCGTCGTCCATGTAACCCACGCCCTGCCCCTGCTGCTGCCCACCCTTGGTGATGGTCACCGTCAGGTGGTCTCCGGTCTGAACCTGGGGCTTGAGGGCCACCGCCGCCTCGTGGATGCTCAGCACCTCCAGACCGTGCAGCTTGGCGATTTTGCGGAGGTTGCCATCGTTGGTCAGCAGCTTGCCTCCGGTATCGCGGGCCAGCCGGATCAACTTGTCGTCCACGGTGGTCAGGGCGGCGTCGTCCCAGTCCTCGACCCGGATCGGCTGAATCTCGCGCAGCTCTTCCAGCACGCTCAGGCCACGTTTGCCCCGCGTGCGCTTCTGGGGGTCGGCATTGTCGGCCAACACCTGAAGTTCGCGCAAAACAAAGCCAGGGATGACCAGTTCGCCTTCCAGGAATCCGGCGCGGGCCAGATCCAGAACGCGCCCATCAATGATCACGTTGGTATCCAGAATTTTACTGCCCGGTTTGCGCCGCACCGAGGGAAAGGCGAACGCCCCGAACGCGTCGGCGTGCTGTGTGGCGAACGACACGAAAAAGGCAGCCAGGATCAGCGTGACCAGCACATTCCAGACCCAGCTGTAAAACGGTAAGCCGCGCAGCAGGTTGCCCAACAGCACGCTCAGGAGAAGGGCCACGATCAGGCCGAAGGTGGCCGCAGCGACGGTACGCGGGGAAAGTTTTTCGTACCAGTGGCCAAAGGACGTGAGCCAGCGGCCCGCCAACTTCTCGCCACGGGGCGCGAGCAAAAAGCCGGTCAGCGCCCCTGCCAGCATCAGGCTCAGGGTATTGACCAACGCCAGCCCTGCCCCGACCTTTCCGCCAGACAACAGCATCCCTGCGGCCCAGCCCGCCAAGAGGCCCAGCCCCATAATCGACAAACGAAACACCAACATTATTTTCAAGTGTACTCGTTTGCCCTGCCCGGGCATCTGTTATTGCCTCGCAATTCAGCCGTGGTGGAAGACACGGTAGCCGTTTCGTTGAGAACAACCGGGCCGACACTGCCGCTTCCAGGAGAGCTTTTATGACCACTGGGACAGCTCTACAGTCAGCACAGGATCTTCCAGGTGGTGACACAAAGGGAGGCCGGAGCGTTGGCCCCGGCCTCTGTACTGATTCACCTGTACTAATTCATCTGTGCCGATCCAGCAGCTCTGCCCAGTCGGCGGTGTCTCAGGCGGCCACCTCTCAGCCTCTCAGTCGGCAGCGTCGCCCTGAGCGTACTGGAGGCGGTGCAGGCGGGCGTAGTAACCGCCTTTCTGCAGCAGTTCGCGGTGACTGCCCTGCTCCACGATCCGGCCCTTTCTCATCACCACGATTCGGTCACAGCCCTCGATGGTGCTGAGGCGGTGGGCAATGATGATGCTCGTGCGGCCCAGCATAACTTTCTGAAGTGCGTGCTGGATACGGAGCTCGGTTTCCGTATCGACGTTGGCGGTGGCTTCGTCCAGCACCAGCAGGATGTCGGGGTTCTGAATCAGGGCGCGGGCAAAGGCCAACAGCTGCTTTTGCCCGGTGCTGAGGGTCGCGCCGCGCTCGCGCACTTCGGTCTGGTAGCCTTCCGGCAAACTCAGGATGTAGTCGTGAACGCCCACGTATTCGCAGGCTTCCACCACGCGCTCATGCGAGATGTCGGGGTTGTTGAGGGTCAGGTTGCCCTCGATGGTTCCGGCAAACAGGAAGACGTCTTGCAGCACCACGCCCACATGCCGCCGCAGATCGTACTGGGCCAGGTCGCGCACATCCACACCATCGACCTTCACTGCGCCGCGCTGCACGTCGTAAAAGCGGCTGACCAGAGCGGTAACGCTGGTTTTGCCCGCGCCTGTGGCCCCCACCAGCGCCACGCTTTCGCCGGGTTGGATGTGCAGGTCGATGCCGCGAAGAATCCAGCGGTCATCGCTGGCGGGCGTGTCAGCCGTCACCGTCTGGTCATAGGAGAACCAGACCCCCTCAAAAGAGACACTGCCTTCAAAATTGTTCAGAGGCTGGGCATCAGGCTTGTCTGAGACCTCTTCCTTGGTGTCAAGCACGCCAAAGATGCGCTCACTGGAAGCCATGGCCGCCTGGAGGTTGTTGAACACGTCGGCCAGATCCTGAATAGGCTGGAACAACTGCTGGGTCCACTGCACAAAGGCGTACAGCGTCCCGATGGTCACGGCCCCGGCCACCACACCGTCTACAGGCGTACCGCCCAGAATCCCGCGTGAGGCGAAGTACAGCACCAGCGCCACGGCCACCTGTCCCAGCACCGCCACCACAGGCATAAACAACGAAAACCACTTGACCGAATTGACGTTGGCGGTCAGCAGAGAGCGGTTGGACTGGTCAAAATCCAGGGCCGACCGGTTCTCACGGCCAAACAACTGCACCGTCAACATCCCGGTGATGTTCTCGTTCAGCTTGGTATTGACGATGGCCTGCTGGGTGCGCGTCATGCGGAAGGCGTCGCGGAGTCTGGCCCGGAAAAAATTGGTGGCAAAGTACAGGATGGGCAGCACCGTGAACGAGATCAAGGCCAGTTGCCAGTTGACCCGCAGCATGATGATCACGTAAGCCACGATCAGGAAGCTGCTCTGGATCAGGCTCACCAGACCGCCGGTGATGAACTGGTTGATGGCGTCTACATCGCTGGTGACGCGGGTAATCAGGCGGCCCACCGGGTTCTGATCGAAGTAGGCCAGATGCAGCCGCTGAAGCTTGGTAAACACGTCGGCGCGGATGTCGCGCAGCACATTCTGACCGAGGTAGCCGATGGCCAGTGTAAACGCATAGGTGAGGCAGAATTCCACGAGTTTCAGGGCCATGTAGCCCAACGCGGCCACCATCAGGCCCCGGTACAGATTTTCGGTGCTGAGGGTCCGGTCGCGCTCGAAGGGCACCAGATAGGTGTCTATGGCGTGCCGCTGAATCAGGGCAAAGAGGGGCTGGGCCACCGCGATCAGCAGGGCCAGCACCACACCCGCCACCACCAGAGGGACGTAGGGCTTCAGATAGATAAAAATGCGGCGCGTCAGCTGGGCATCAAAGCCCTTCTGGTAGGCGTCGCCCGATTGGTCTGGGGCGGTCATTTGGTCACCTGCTCTTTGGGGTGCTGAGGCTGCACCGACTGGGGTTGTGCTTTAGACAGGCTGGAAGCGGACATCTGGCCCGTTTCCAGCAGGTTGGCGGCTTCGTCCGGGGTGGCAACGGCATCGTCGTCGCCGTCCAGATCGGTGGCGAGGCTTTGCAGGCGTTCCAGTTCGGCGTAGTGCCCACCGGCAGCCAGCAGCCCTTCGTGGGTGCCCTGCTCTACCACACGGCCCGCTTCCAGCACCACGATCTGGTCGGCGTGGCGCAGGGTGCTGACACGGTGAGCAATCACAATGACCGTGCGCCCGGCACTGACTTCGCGCAGACCGTCCAGAATCTTGCGTTCCGTTTCGGTGTCTACGGCGCTCAGCGAATCATCGAGGATCAGAATGCGCGGCTCCCGGACCAGGGCGCGGGCCACAGCGGTGCGCTGACGTTGCCCGCCCGACAGGGTCACGCCGCGCTCACCCAGCATGGTGTCGTAGCCGTTGGGGAACCCCTCGATGTCGCCGTCCAGGCCAGCCAGCCGCGCCGCATTTCGCACGCGGGCCGGGTCAGGCTTCTGCGGGATATCGGGGGTGGGAGGAGCGCCGACCACGCTGATGCCGGTCGGCACGCGGGGCAGATCGCGGTTGCCCAGGCCGAAGCCGATGTTGTTGGCAATCGTATCGCTGAACAGGAACGGCTCCTGCGGCACGATGCTGATGGCGTCTCGCAGGGTATTCAGAGGAATCACGCGCACATCCTGTCCGTCCATCCTGACCACACCCGAAGTGGGGTCCATAGAGCGGGTGATCAACTGCGCCAGCAGCGTCTTGCCACTGCCCGTCGGACCCGTAATGCCCAGGAAGGTTCCAGCTGGAATGGTCAGATTGATGTTTTCCAGCACGTTGGCGTTGCCGTATTTGAGGCTCACATTGTCGAAGGCCACATCGCCCAGCAGGTCACGGATACGGGTGTTGGTGCGGTTGCGGTCGTCGTGGACCATCGGGCGGGCGTCCAGCATTTCGCGCAGACGCAGCCAGGAGGCCAATCCGCGCTGCGTGACCCCGGTGATCCAACCGACCATCAACATCGGCCACGCCAGGCGCTCCAGGGTGCCCACGAACTGCACGAACATGCCCACGGTAAAGGAACCGTCGTTGGTGGGGCTCAGGATCAGGCGGCCCCCCACCAGCAGAATCAGGCCAAAAGCCAGCCCGATCAGCAGGCTGGCAAACGAGCGCAGCGGCCCTTCCACTTTGGTCAGCGCGATGTTGCGGCGCAGCAATTCGAGGTTCATCGATCGGTAATCGGCAATCTCGCGGTCTTCGATGGCGTAGCCCTTGACCACCCGCGCCCCGCTGAAATTTTCCTGCGCTTTGGCAGCAATCAGGCTGTTCTGTTCCTGTGCCAGTCGGTGCCGCTTGCTGATTTGCCGCGCCAGATAGAACAGCACGCCCACGATGACGGGCAGGATGGCGATGACGATCAGGGTGAGCTGCCAGCTGAGGCTGAACATCACTGCAAAGGCCGTGACGAAGCCCGACAGGATGTTGACGATCTGCCAGGCACCAAAGCCCAACATTTCGCGGACGGCGCTCAGGTCGCCCGTCAGACGGTTCATCAGATCGCCCGTTTTGGCGCGGTCGTAGTAGTGCTTGTCCAGCGTTTGCAGGTGGGCAAACAGGTCTCGGCGGATTTCATATTCGGTCTGGCGCGAGGCCACCACGATCATTCGCCGCATCAGCAACATAAAGCCGCCTGCCGTAAGCGACGCCGTCACGATGCCCAGGGCGTACAGGCCAGCCGTGGCCAGTGTGAGGCCAGAGGTGGTGGGGTCGGTGTCGGTTTGCCCGGTCAGGCCGTCGATGGTGAGGCGAATGAAGTAGTACGGCAGCAGGTTGACGCTGTTGGCGATGATCACGGCCACCAGCCCGATGATGTACTGCCGAAGGTGCATTCTCAGGTACGGCGCCAGGGTTCTTAAACTTTCCAAGGGAAACCTCGTATCTGAAATCGCCGTCTGCGGGTCTGGAATTCTGTGGGTTGAATTCTGTGCAAATCAGGCAGGGCGAAGCCAGTGCAGGGGGCGAGAAACGAAAAGGGAAACCTCAGGTGTCTGCCTTGATGTCCGGCAAAGCACCTCGCAAGGGGGCCAGCATACGCCCAATTGCGTGGAGTGAAATGCGCGTTATGGCGCATCTGCCCATGCATGAACTTCCCCCTTAGACCAGACCCCGCACAACACAAGCGGCGCTCACTGTGCCGGAGATGCGCCGCCGCTCCTTCTAGTGTGAACGCCCGGTCTTTCAATAACCATTCAGTTCCCAGTCGGTCAGTAAATTTCAAAGAGACCTGGGCCGCTTCAATACCCCTTCACCTCAGAGGGCGGGCGCATCTGCGGGCTGTGTTGACACCTTCTGGGGGCAGTGCTACTATCCACACCCGGAAGAGACCGCGCAGGCGGGAATCTTCCATGCTCAAGGAAACCGCTTTTTCGGCTTTCCGGCGCAGGCTCAAGGTGCCACTCTAGCTCAATCTGGTAGAGCACCCGACTTGTAATCGGAAGGTTGGGAGTTCGATTCTCCTGGGTGGCTC
>JAQBPF010000065.1 GCA_028287665.1 Deinococcus sp.
TCTTGGGCCGAACCTTGTTGGAGCAGAGGCTCAACGGGCTTGGGCCGCACCTGCAGGGCCACCGTCACGATTTCTGAGGGACGGGCCGTGAGGGTCACTGTTCCGTCCATGACTTCCAGCGGATTCACCCTGTGTTCGCGCAGATTGACCTGTTCGGCTCCCGTCACGGTGATCCCCAGCTGTGCCGTGCCCAGGCGCACACTCACGGGCTGATCCTGCGAGGTCAGATTGACGAAACGCACGATCAGGGCCTCCTGGTCTTCGGCACGTTTGATTGCCGTCACCAGTACGCTTCCCTGCACGTCGATCAGTTGACCGCTGGGGGGCAGACTGGGGCTCAGCTCGCGGTGACTGTTGCGGATCGGCATCACCTGAGAGGTGTGGGGGGCTGTGTGAAGCGGCGCATTGAAGTCGTGCGCCGCACGCCACGCCCCCGCTTCGGCCCACGCTCCGGCGTGGGGAAACAGGCTGTATTCGGCCACCACCGGCCCCAGCATCTGGGCTTCGGGTGTGGCGGTGGTGGGGCCTGCGCCGCCCACACGGGTCAAAAAATCCTCGCGCGAGAGCCAGCCCACGGCACGCAAGACCGTCAGCGACAGGGTTCCGTCTTCGCTGGCGCTGAACTCCGGCAGGCCCCGGTTCAGCAGGGTCAGGCCGCGTTGCCCGTCAGTCAGGCTGACGAAGGTCATCTGTGGGTGCTCGTGCACGGCGGGCTCGCTACTGCCGCGCTGGTCGTCGGGCAGGGTCACGGGGCGGTCGACCACGCCGAACTGGGTTTCGGCACTGGAACCTGTGACGGGTGCGCCCAGCGGAAACCGGGCTCGCAGGCGGTGATCCCGCGCCGTGTTCTCAAAATGGGTGCGGAGATCGGCGCGCCGCACGCCCGCCAGCAGGGTCACGTCGCTGTGCAGGATCACGGGCACATGCTCCGGACTGCGGCTCTGACGGTCTTCGGTCAGGGCGGCAGGCAGCGACCAGACCCAAGTCACGCGCAAGGTGGCACGCACCGGGCCGACCTCCACCCAACTCAGGCGGGGTTGCACGCGGTCGGTGCCAAACACCTGATCGCCCAGAGGCCACGCGTAATTGTAGGTATCGCCGTTGTCGCCGCCATCGTCAAAGCTGTTGAGGCCGCTGTAGCTGAAGCCAGTGGTTTTATCGAGCAGGTCGAGACTGCCGTTGTCGGGGTTCACCGTAATCCGCAAAAAGGTGTTTTCCAGCGTGCCGGGGCCGACCATCAGGTCGCTGCCCGCCGCCGCACCCTTGTCGAGGGCCACGTTGCCCAGCACCCCGTACGGGCGAATCCGGTGAGACGACAGGGGAATTTCGCGGGGACGCAGCGCAAACGTCCGGTAGCCCAGACCGGGCACCTCCGGGGCCAGAAAACTGATTTCGGTAAATTCGTTGGCGTCGTGGGGCCGGGTCGGGGCCGTGCCCAGCCAGGCAAACGGCTCCGCTTTCTCGACTGTGCTGTGCACCGTCCGCACCTGAAACGGGTGCTCCTGTCCCTGATGATCCACCAGTGCCCAGGTCTCCGGCGTGATCTCCAGAAAGCCGTTCATCTGCACGCGGGCCTCGTCGGTGCGGGTCCAGTTGAGCGGATTAAAGACACTCAGGGCTGTGGCGCCAGTGGCAAACGACGTGTCGATCTGGGCCGCCAGCGAGGCGTGCGCGTCTTCAGCCAGCAGGTCGGCCATCTGCTGGGCCTCATCGAAGCGGGTCACCATCTCACGGTGCACCTGATCGATGGAGCAGCCGCAGATGCTGTCGTGCGGATGGTTTTCGATCAGGCGTTCCCAGGCCGTCCAGAGGTAATCGTGCTCGTAGCGTTCGCCCAGCAGCCAGTGCAACGCCTGAAGCGGTTCGGCGTAGCGTTCGAGGGCCGTCTGAACCTGAGCATTCTGCTGCTTGAGATACAGGCGGGCGCTGAGCACCCCGGGCAACAGGTGCGCCTTGCGGCCAAAGGCACGGCCCTCGCCCTGCCAGACCACTCCCACGCGGCCCTGCTGCCGCCGCACCTCCTCCACAAAGGCGTCCAGCGAACTGATCTGGTAGGTCACGCCTTCACCCTCCAGCGCCCCGTTGATCTGCTGGAGCAGGCCCGGCAGCCGGGGATCGACGGGCAGATGGTCGCCGCCCATCGGCTCCAGCAGCACGTCGGTGGCCGCGTAACTGGCCAGATATTGGCTGGTGCGGCGCGCCCGGCCAGTGGTCTGATCCTCGGTCGCGGCAGGGTCTTCGGGGCGCACCTTGTAGTGGCTGCGGTAGTACTCCAGCGGCAAAAACACGCCCAGAATGCGTGTGCCGTCCAGCGCCTCCCACCAGAATTCGTTCTGCATTTCGGCAGGAAAACGGCTGTCACGGGCGCGGGGGTACAGGTACGAATCCCGGCCCACCTCGGCCTCGCCCGCTTCTCCGCCCAGCGGGGGGCCACCGAAGCCGCGCCAGACGATCGCGCTTCCGATCTCGAACCCAGCCAACAGTTGCGGCATCTGGGCAATGTGCCCAAACTGGTCGGGCAGGTACCCCACACGGCTGACCTCTATTCCCAGCGACCGCGCCGTGCGCTCGCCCAGCCACAGGTTGCGGATGGTGGCTTCTCCACTGACCAGAAACTCATCGGGCAGAATGTGCCACGGCCCCACAAACAGCCGCCCCGCACGGATCTGCCCCACCAACTCTTCCCGCCGGAACGGGCGCACCTGCAAATAATCCTTGAGCACCAGCGTTTGCCCGTCCAGCACAAAGCAGGCCAGTGCCGGGTCGGCAGCCAGGGCGTCCAGAATGGCGTCCACGGTATGCACCAGTCGGAAACGGAAGCGCTCGCGGGTCGACCACCATTCGCGGTCCCAGTGGGTGTGGTGGTACATGTGCACCGTCAGGCGGCGGGCCTGCGTCAGGGTACTGGTTGGGTTGCTCTGGTCTTGGTCGTGGGTCATGTTGCTCATGCTCGGCTCCTCAGCCCCTTCCTGATGGTCGTCCACTGCGCCCAGGTCTCCCGGATCAGGTCATAGTCCTGGGCGGTCAGGGGTTGACCATCGCCGTCGATGTGGGTGGCAAAGTACAGGCTGGGAATGCCCAATTGCGGTTGCAGGCGGGTATAGCTGCGCCACGCTTCCAGGCTGGGCATCGGCCAGTTGTCGGTGTCGATCAGGTGGTGCGGCAGGGCGTCGCGGGCCACGCGGGCGCGGTGAATCATCTGCTCGTTCACATCTGCCCCGGTGTTCACGTCGTTCAGGCGAATCATGTCGCTGACGTTGCCAAAGACCGGATGGGGCGTGTGCGTCATGACCAGGGCGTCGGGCTTGCAGCGCCTGGCCTCATCACGCAGGATCCACAGCAGGCGGTGCAGCAGGTGAATCCCCCAGGCCTCGCCGCGCCGTTTCAGGCCAGGGCCGCTGGGCGTGCGGGCGCTGAAATCCACCTTGAAGCCGTCTGCGCCGTACTCCAGCAGCATCCGGCGAACCGATTGACGCAACAACTCTTCGTACACCGGGCTGGTGGGGTCGGCGGCCACCGGCTCATCCAGATCATTGAGCACGCACGCCTCTGACGGCAGGCCTTCCGGATCCCACGCTTTCCACCACAGCAGCACCCGCTGGCCCCGCTCATGGGCACGGGCAATCCAGCCGGGCAGGTCAGGCCATTTCTCAAGATCGACCTCACTGGTGCCGTAGGTCGCGCTCCATTTGTCGTCCAGCACCAGAATTCCGGGCAAGAGCCGCTGGGCTGTCAGCACCTCCAGAAAGCCGTCGTAGTTGGCCTGGGTGCAGTGGTCGGGGGCGCGGCCACCCTGCACGCGGCTCAGGTAACACTGCGACCCCCAACCGCACTGGATCGGGCTCGACCACCAGTGGGGTTGGTCGCCCGTTTCAGGCTGCGTGTACCCCAATTCGGCGTGGCGGGCACTGTTCTGGGCGATGGCCCCGTAAGGATCTGCGGCAAAGGTCAGCCGGAGGGTCGGCGTCCGGAACTCCCCGGTCACGCGGGTCTGTCCTTCGTAGGCCAGCCGGAACGCAAAGGCTCCTTCCGTGGCGTCGTAATGAAAAGAGGTGAAATTCAGCGCTTCGGCGGGCGCGACCACGGAGGCGCTGAGCCAACCTGCCGCAGTGATGGGCTGGACTTGCCGCCCTGAAGTCGCCCCCGCTGCCCGCTGCTCCGGCGTTCCGCCCTGATCTGCGCCGAGGTTGGGGCCAGCCGCGCCGCCGCCGAGCTGGAAGGCATACACCAGCGGGGCAGGCGTGAAAAACCAGTGTCCCTTGCCCGGCAAGCTGGTGCCCATCACATCTATGGCGCTGGATTCGGTGGCGGGCAGCAGGCGGCGCTCCCGGCCATAGGGCTCTGGATTGAAGACCTCCGTAAAATGGGCTCCACTGGTAAAAAAGCCGCTGCCCCAGCGCAGGTGGCCGCTGTACTGGCCGCCAAACAGCACCACGTCGGTGAGGTGGCCTTCGCCCTTCACTTCCACATGGCTGTCGATGCCCAGCGCCTCACAGCGCAGCACCAATTCCTTGTGCGCCCAGACGCCGCCTTCCAGCCGGAAGCGCAGCGTCAGGGCGTCCGGCTCCTGCTCCAGCGTGGGCGGATTCAGGCGGGCCGTGCGGTCCAGACCACCTGTGGTGTTGAGGCTGGGGGCCAGAAACAGATCGGCGTAAGGATGGCCGTCTGCACCGGAGAGCAGCGCGAATGGCCGGGCGTAGTCGAGTGTCAGAGCGTAAGTCCGCGTCTGAATCTGGAGGCCGTGGGGTCGATGCTCGACGACCACCTGCCCCGATTCAATGTCCGAAATCGTGTCCATGGTCACCTCTTGCGTCGTCTTCAGTGCCACACTACTCTATTCCTTAAAATATTTAAATAACCCTGCACGTCTGGAGAAGCGATGAACAATCCCCGCAGCAAAGCCCTGACCTTTCACCTCATTGGACACGCCCACATCGACCCCGTCTGGCTCTGGGACTGGCGAGAAGGGCACGAAACGGTCAAGGCCACCTTCCGCAGCGCCCTCGACCGGCTGCAGGAAAACCCGGATATGGTGTTCGTCCATTCCAGCGCGGCCCAGTACAGCTGGATGCAGCAGCATCCGAAGTTGCTGACCGAAATCCGTGACGCCGTTCAGCGCGGCCAGTGGGAACCGGT
>JAQBPF010000184.1 GCA_028287665.1 Deinococcus sp.
TGGGCTCCCCTTCTCACCCTCAGCCGCCCGGAGACTTCTGCCCTATGACCCTGTTCCAGTTGATTCCTGTATGACGCCAAAAGCCGACACCCTTGTGACGCCTGCCCTGACCCCGAGTCCGGCACTGGCCCTGGCCCATACCCTCCCCATTGCCGATGTTCAGGTGCATCTGCGGGCCGCGCAACCGCAGTTGGTCAGCGTGCAGGAAAAAGAACGGCTGATCCGGGCAGGGGTGTCTTACGGCACGCTGCTGACGCCAGAAGAACGGCCCAGCGACTTACAGACGGCGGCCTACCGGGCCGCCCTGGCCCGCAATGGCGAGCGGGTGGGCGCGCTGCTGGCCAGCCTGACGGCGAACATCCTGGCCCTCTATTCTCATCCCGTGCTGGTGTCTCTGGCCCGCGCCGGAACCCCGGTTGGCTGTGCCATGCGGCGTCTGGCCCGCCGGTGGGGTTCTGATCTCCCCCACCACACCCTCAGCATCATCCGGGGCAGCGGAATAGATGGAGCCGCGCTAGAGGCCGTGCGCCGCCTTCATCCGCAGGGGCAACTTATTTTTGTGGATGGCTGGACGGGCAAAGGCAGCATTTATGGGGCGTTGCAGGGCAGTTTGCCCTCCGATGTGCCCCCCCGCCTCGCTGTGCTGAGCGATCCGGCAGGAGTGGCTGTGCATGCCGCCACGCACGAGGATGTGCTGCTGCCACACGCGGTACTGAATGCCACCGTCTGTGGCCTGCTCAGCCGCACTTTTGTGACGCAGGAAGGTGGGCTCCACGCCACCCGCCTAGAAGAGGAGTTGCGCGGCGACGATCTGACGGCAGAGTACCTTGAGGCGTTAGAGACCCTGACCGCCCCCTTTTCGCCTGAAGTTCAGCTGCCTGCTGGCCGCCGCCCGCAACAGCCGCAGGACATCGTGACGGCCCTGGCTGCCAGGCTGGGAGTGACCGACCCACATCTGGTCAAGCCCAGCGTGGGTGAGGCGACACGGGTGTTTTTGCGTCGTCAGCCCGCCCACCTGATGCTGCGTGAGGCTGATCACCCGGATACGCTGCACCTTCAGGCCCTGGCGCAGGCCGCTCAGGTGCCTGTCACTGTCCACGCCGCTCTGCCCTACCTCGCCGCCGCCCTGATCTCTCCCGGAGGCCCCCGCTGATGCCTGTTCTGATTCCCACTCCTGTTCTTGATCCGTGGGCCCTGGGCGCAAGTCTATACGCCCCTGCCACCCGTAACGACCTGGTCGAACTGGGTACCGACAAATACCCCCACCTCACCAGCCTGATCTACTGCACCGAGGATGCGGTGCGCGAGGAAGATGTGCCCCGTGCGCTGGCCAATCTGGCCCGTGCGCTATCTGAGTTGCCGCCTGTAGGCGCCTCTCCCATGCCCACAGGTTCGGCGCACACCAGCCCAGTGCGCCTGATCCGTGCCCGCAGTCCAGAAGTCCTGGCGCATCTGCTGACGCTGGATCTGCGCGGCATCAGCGGCTTTGTGTTGCCCAAAATACATGACGGCAATCTGGCGAGCTACATGCGTCATTTGCAGCGCGACGAACATGCTCACCTGTCGGTGCTGCTGACGCTCGAAACCCGCGAGGCCCTCAGTGAACACCGCATGGCCTGTCTGCGCGACCTTATTTTTCAGGAAAGCTGGCAACACCGGATTGCCTGCCTGCGGATCGGCGGCAACGACCTGATGCACGCTCTGGGTGTGCGCCGCACGCCGGGCCGGACCCTCTATGAAGGGCCTCTGGAACGGGTCATCAGCATGTTGATCGGCGTGTTTAAACCTTACGGGTTCATGCTGTCCAGTCCGGTCTACGAAGTCTTTGAAGACCTGACGACCCTGGCCCGTGAGGTGCAGCAGGACCTTGAATATGGCCTGTCGGGCAAAACCATCATTCATCCGGTGCAACTCAGCACTGTTCTGAATGGCTACCGCGTCACCGAGGGCGACCTGCAGGAGGCGCACGCGATTTTGGCCGAGGACGCCCCCGCCGTTTTCAAGATGAATGGCCGGATGTGCGAGCCCGCCACCCATAGCCGCTGGGCGCACGACATCCTGATCCGGGCAGAGCGCTACGGAACCCTCCCCCCCCTCCGACATGAAGCCCTCCATTTTTGAGCCAATTCCGCTGAACGGGGGGCAAGTCCGTCTTTGCTCACTCACCAAACAGCGTCCTATCCCGAAGACCCCATTCGTTGAAATAAGGTTGACAGACGGATTCGGTCTCCGATAATGGCCTGGACCAAAAGAGCTGACCCTTCTATCATTAGTGGGTCAGAACGTTGAATTGCCACCAGAAAACGAAAATAAGAACGGCTACAGCGGTATAGACTGGCTTGAAAGGTTTGTGGAAAGTTCGTGATTGAGGCCTGCAACTGTAAGAGCGGTGTGGGTACTGCTTACTAGATTGACGTATGCGCTCTTATATGACACCTTCTAACGTCAACTTGACCGGATCGTTCATTCGTCGTCTCTCATTCGGACTGATTTCCTCAGCACTGCTGGTTGGTGGGGCACAGGCAGCGACCATCAAGCTCGCCACCATCAGCCCATTGAGTGGCAGCCTCACGGCCATTGGCTCAGAAGTCAAGCGGGGCGCGGAATTGGCAGTTCAGGAACAGGCCAAAGCGTTCAAAGCGTTGGGGCATGATCTGGTACTGGCTCCTTTTGACGATCAGGCGTCGGCCACCCTGGGCACGCAGATCGCCGGAACCGTGTTGGCAGATAAGAGCATCCTGGGCGTGGTGGGCGCACTGAATTCCAGCGTATCGAACGTGGTGGCGGCCGCCTTTGCACCAGGCAAACTGGCCATGATCTCACCCACCAGCACCAACGATCAACTGACGCGCAACAGCTGGATGCACTTCAGCCGCGTGGTTTCCGCCGACAGCGCACAGGGCGTGGCCGCCGCGAACTACATCGCCGACGAACTGAAGGCCAGTAGCGTTTACGTGATCTCTGACAACACGGCCTACGGCAACGGCCTGACCAAAGTTCTGTTGACCAATTTGAAGAAGCGCAATGTCAAAGTGGCTGATTATGCGGGTGCCTCTACAGCGTCCCAGATCGCCGACGTGATCAAGAAAGTCAAGCTCAGCAAGGCCAACGTGGTCTATTTTGGTGGTACTGACGATACGGGCGCCGTGCTGGTCAAAGGCCTGCGAACCGCAGGCGTCAAGGCCACGTTCATGGGCGGCGACGGCCTGGATTCACCCAGCTTTCTGAAACGTGCCGGAATCGCCGGGGCGGGCGTCGTCTATACCACGGGGTTCGGCCCAGTCAGCGCTTTCTCGAACGCACTGACCTTCACCAACAAGTATCAGGCCGCCTACGGAGCCAAACCCAGCGGCGTGGCTGTGTACGCCTACGACGCTGCCAATGTGATGCTCGACGCCATGAAAAATGCCCTGAAAACAGCAGGGGGCGTGCCTACACGGGTCCAGGTGTCCGAGGCCGTTCGTAAGGTCAACCTGCCCGCCTGCTTTGACGGCGACACCTCCAACTGCGTCACCATCACCGGTGCAGTCGGCTTTTCCAGCACAGGGGAGCGGATGCGTTCGCGCCTGCTGATCATGAAATTCGATAACCTCTTACAGGCCCAAGTAGCCAAGATTCAGATCGTCAACGCAGAAAGCCTAAAGTAAATAAAAAAGCAGTTACGAAGTAAGAGTCCGAAATTAGACTCTATGAATTTTTAAGCAAGCGAGTGGGTGATTCTCCGCAGTAGCGTGGACTCCCCCACTCGTATGTCTTGGAATTGATTTTCATCATTGCATAAATAGGTTTGACCGCTGCTATTGTAAAATTTCGGTCTATATTTCCAGTTAGCTTGAGTTAAACACCTAGCACTCGATGAGTCAATTGCTGTAGGCAAGACCAGACCATGTATTCAACTTTGCTCCAAAATTAGATAATTGGCGCCACACATCTTATTTCTGGAAATTAGCCAGAAACGCTCTACCCTATAAATAGTCATACGTCAGTTCAGTAAATGTCTGTCGCTATCAGAGTGGACTTTAGGACTCTTGAGAACCTCAAGACGTGTCATGAGCGGGCATCCGGTTAACGTGTTCCTGCACCTCCCAGAGCGCCTCGTCGGGTTCACCTTCATCACCCACTCAAAGAGAATAATTTCACGCTCCAGACGGATCAGCGAAAGTGCCATAGCCACCAGCAGGCCGACCAGGGTAAATTCGACGCTGGTCTTCGTTATGCAGTGAGAAATATGTGCTAAGCCATCAGGCACAGTAGAGACCTGAGGAAGGCGGCTCAGAGACCTCTTATGGACACTCCACTGACCTTGCCATCAGATTTGACTGCGCTGAGTAGCCTCGTGGGCTTGGCAGATGAAGTGTTGGACTTGAGCCTTCCTGCCGATCTGTTGCCTGAGGAACTCTACCGCCGTGTTCTGACTGTTTCGGTGGAGGCTCTTCCGGATGTCCTGACTGGCCGCCTCTTTGGCCAGGGTACAGACGGCACCTTCCGTATCCTCGCCGCCACCGGAAACGCCCAACAGGTCTCAGAAGGGTTGCGGCTCAAGGCCAGTGATCTGGTCTATGACCCCGCATACCGCAGCATGTGGGTCAGCGGGTTTCCGGCAGCGTTTGCCGACAGCCTGTCCGTGACTCAGGCCGCGCTGCTTGCTCAGGCATACGCTGCATCCAACAGCTATCTCCGCCCCGATGGGCCCCCCTCCTCTGCGGTGCGTGTGCTGATCGTGCCGGTGCGGGTGGGAGGGGAACTGCGGGCCGTGTTGCACCTTGACCGGCCAGACCGTGGAGGGCCGACCGAACCAGACAGTTTAGAGTCGGCCCTCCTGGAATCGGACCTGACCCTGGGCCAGTGGTGCGGATCACAGGTGGCCCTGGTGGTGCAGCACCTGGACGCTGCTGCCAACCTGCGGGCCGGGCAACAGGAATTGAATCTGCTCAACCGGGCACACGCAGCCGTCACCGGGGCACAGGATCTGGACGATCTGTTCCGGCGAATTATCCAGGCCCTGACTGAGGTTTTGGGGGTAGAGCATGTCAGTATCGCGCTGCTGGAGGGCGATCAGCTGGTGCCCCAGCAGCAGGTCGGCGGGGGCGTGTGGGGGCCGAGTTATCCGGTCTCCTCGGGGATCTGTGGACGGGTGGCCCGCAGCGGCACGCCTGCCCTGCTGCCTGATGTCACTCAGGACCCGGAATACGTGGAGGAACATCCTGAGGTGATCAGCGAACTGTGCGTGCCGCTGCTGGACGGCGAGCGGGTGGTTGGGGTCCTGAATCTGGAGTCCAGCAGCCACCGCCTGACCTCACACGATTTGCGGCAGGTGCAGGCGCTGGGGGTGTGGCTGGGGCGGGCCATAGAACGGGAGCGCCTGTATACCGCCACCGAGCAGCAGCGGCGGGCGCTGGATTTGCTGCACCGGGTTCGCACCTCAGTCGGCCGGACGCTCGACCTTCAGAAGACGATTCAGGCCGTCAACGAAAGCATTGCCCAGACCTTGGGTTATCCGCAGGTCAGTGTGTATTTGCGTCAGGGCGACGACTTGGTGCTGCAGCACCAGGTGGGATACACCCAGGTCATAGAGCGTTTGCCTCTGGCGCGGGGCGTGATGGGACGGGTGGCCAGAACAGGTCAGGCGGAATGGATCGAAGACCTGGATCAGGAGCCCGAGGCGCTGCGGGCCATGGAAGGTATCTCTTCCGAAGTCTGCGTGCCCCGGTGTCTGAACGGTGAGGTGGTCGGCGTGCTGAACGTAGAAAGCATGGGTGCGCAGCGGCTGCGGGCCTGGGACGCCGACCTGATCACGGCAGCGGGTGAATACGTGCAGTACAGCATGGAGCGGGCTTCACTGCATGCCCAGGTCAAAGACCGGGAGGTGCTGTACCGCCTGCTGGCCGAACACACCAGCGATCTGGTCTGTCTGCACGAAGCGGACGGCCGCCTGATGTATGTCAGCCCCAGCATTGCGCCACTGCTGGGCTTTACCCCAGAAGAAGCGGTGCGCCACAAGGTCACGTTGCTGGTTCATCCTCAGGACCGGTATCACCTGCGGCGGGCCTTCCGGGCCAACGGGGAACCCCTTCGCTGGCGTCTGCGCCATAAAGATGGCCACTTCATCTGGTTCGAGACCACCATCAGTCCTATCGAACATGTTCCAGACGGCAAATATAACCAGCCCGGACAGTTCTTATCGTCGTCACGGGACATTACGGCGCGGCAGGGGGCCGAGGCAAAATTGGAATGGGCCGCCACGCATGATCCGCTGACCCATCTGCCCAACCGCGTCCTGTTGTTCGAGCGCCTCAGCAGCGTGCTCCGCAGTGCCAAACGCACCGGGCACGCGGCCTACGCCGTGCTGTACCTCGATATGGACCGGTTCAAGGTCATCAACGACAGTCTGGGACACACGGTGGGCGATGAGTTGCTGGTGGCCTTCGCTCAGCGGCTGCAGAACACCATGCGGCGAAGAGACCTGGTGGCGCGGTTGGGCGGCGATGAATTTGCTGTGCTGCTCCTGGGGACCCAGGACGGCGGACTGCTTGAGGCCCGGCAGGCAGCGGAAAGATTGCAGGCGGCGCTGACCGAACCATTTCTGGTGGCAGGCCGCACCCTGCGCGTGTCGGTCAGTGTGGGCATCGCGCCGGGACGGGCTGGACACACGACCCCAGGTGACGTGCTGCGCGACGCCGACCTGAGTATGTACCGGGCCAAGCGGGACCGCCGGAATACGGTCGCCACCTTTGACCCCAGCATGCACGTCCGCGCCGTGCGGCAGTTGCAACTGGAAGCCGACCTGCCGCACGCGGCCCGCGCAGGGCAGCTTCAGCTGCATTTTCAACCCATCGTCGATCTGATTTCCGGGCAGCTGCACAGCGCTGAGGCCCTGGTGCGCTGGTTGCATCCACAACTGGGCCTGATCTCGCCCGACGAATTTATTCCTCTGGCCGAAGAATTGGACCTGATCGGAGAGGTCGGAGACTGGGTGCTGCACCGTGCCTGCGCCCTCTTCAAGTGCTGGAGCAGGACCAATCTGAGCGTGAATGTCAACGTTTCCACGCGGCAATTTTTGAAGGCCGGATTTGTGGAGAGGGTCAAGGCCACCCTCAACGCCCACGACATGCCCCCCAAGTGCCTGAATCTGGAAATCACAGAGAGTGCCCTGGTGGAAGACGTGGAGGAGGCCGCCCGGACACTGGCCGGACTCCGGGCGCTGGGCGTGCGCGTACAGATCGACGATTTTGGCACCGGATATTCCAGTCTCGCGTTTCTGCACCGCTTCCCGGTCGATGTGCTGAAGATCGACCGGGCCTTTATTGCCCATCTTGGCGAAGATGCGGTCAGTGCCAGCCTCGTCAAAACGGTGGTGTTGCTGGCCCAGGCATTGGGTGCAGGTGTGGTGGCCGAGGGCATAGAGACCGAACTTCACCGCAGCCACCTGCTGCATCTGGGTTGCCCCGTGGGACAGGGGTACCTGTTCTCCAGGCCACTCCCGCCCAGCGAGTTTGCCGAGCAGTGGCTCAACAACAGCAGGCGCGACCTGTCAATGCCGTCCCCAGAAGGCTAAAGGCTGCGTGGCTGGCACCGTAACGCATGTTGGTATCTCTCTCACAGAGCTTCAGCTCGACGCTACGAGAATGTAACGCATGAAACACCTTCTATTTCCCACCGTGGCCCAGGCCGACGCCTTCGTTCAAGACCTGCGTTCTCAGGGCGTTATTCGCGAAGAATTGGGCGAGTCTCGCCTGAACCGGACCGCCGGAACCGGCACCACTTCTCAGACGCAAACCACCACCGAAGTGGTCGAGCTTCGCGGCAACCCCGATGAAGCCGCCGAAGGTGCTGTGAAGGGCACTGGTCTGGGCGCTGTGGCTGGCGCTGTGGCCGGAGCCGCTGCCGTGGCACTGACGGGTGGACTGGCCGCCGTGCCGGTGATTCTGGGCGCAGCAGCCCTGGGCTCGGGCGTGGGCGCAGTGGGCGGCGCATCGGTGGGTTACACCAGTGGTGACGACGTGGTTCACCATGTCTCCGACGTATCCGATGACCACTACGAGCGCATGAACAGCACCGTGGAAAGTGGTGGCCGCGCCATCGCCGTGGACGACAACATTCCGAGCGATGTGCTGGAAGCTGCCGTGACGCGTCACGGTGGACAGTTCGTCTGATTTTCAAAACAAACTGAATAATCAACCCAGGGCAGACCGCCTCTTATCACTAGAGGCGGTCTGCCCTGGGCTTCACATATCGGCGTTTCACCATTCGGCACTAAGCCAGGAAAACCGCAGCCAGAATGTTCTGCGCAAGGTCGTCGATGGTGTCCTGTTCCAGGGCAACCGGATCAAGGTCGCGGCCCAGATCGCGCTGC
>JAQBPF010000142.1 GCA_028287665.1 Deinococcus sp.
GGAGCCGCTTCAGACCCAGACGGTGAATGTGCCTGCTGGTATGCGGACGGCCCCCTTCGATCAGTCCCGCACCCTGAACGTGCCCCGAGGAAGCCGAATCGCGGTGGTGGCGCGGGTCCCTGGGGCACGCTTCCTGCTCACTCTGCCGGGCGGTGACCTGCTGGTCTCGCAGCCGAGTCAGGGCAAAGTGATCCGCTTGCAGGGCGGTGCAGGGCCGGGCGATCCCAAGACCCAGACAACCCTGCTTTCTGGTCTGAAAAATCCCCATGATCTGGTGCTTTCCGTGCAAAATGGTTCCCCGTATCTGTACGTCAGCGAAGCCGACCGCGTCAGCCGTTATCCGCTGAAAGGGAATCTGCCCGACGCCACCGCCCGGCAAATCGTGGTGGACGGATTGCCGGATGCCAGCCTGCCCGAACTGAAAGGGCAGTACAGCCACGCCCTGAAAAACATCGCGCTCGACGGCAGCAAACTGTATATTTCCATCGCTTCGGCCACCAATGCCGACCCAGCCGATCTGGCGGCCAACCCCAAGCGGGGCGCGGTGTATGTGTACGCGGCCAATACCCTCAATCAGACGGCCACGTCCGGACGGCTGTATGCCCAGGGAATTCGCAATGCCGAAGGGTTGGCCATCGCGCCGGGCACAGGGGACCTGTGGGTGGCCGTGAACAACCGCGACAATGTGGCCTATCCGTATCACAATGATTTTAACGGCGACGGCAGCGACGACTACGGCAAGGTGTTGCAGGGCTTTGTGGACAATTACCCGCCCGAGGAACTGATCCGGGTGCGCGACGGCGGGAATTACGGCTGGCCGTTCTGCAACCCCAATCCTACGGGCGGCTGGCTCAATATGCCCTTTGACCGCGACGTGCCGACGAATGCCGATGGCAGCCGACTCAACTGCGCTCAGGCGGACCGGGTCACAGTGGGGATGCCTGCGCACGCCGCCCCTCTGGGCCTCACGTTCTGGACGGGGTCTGCGCTGCCTGCCCGCTACGCCGGGGGCGCTGTGGTGGGGCAGCACGGCTCCTGGAACCGCAGCAGTTTCAGCGGCCACGCCTTTGTGCTGTTTCCCAAAACCACGGGGGGATTGGGAGCAGGCGTGGACCTGGTGACCGGCTTCGTGACCGACGCGGCTCAGAAACAACGCTGGGGCCGCCCAGTCGATGCGGCGGTGGCCCCGGACGGCGGGCTGTATCTCAGTGACGATTACAGCGGGACGGTCTACCACCTGAGCCCGCCCGCTCCCTGAAACCAGACTCGCTCTCGTCAACGGCCCCGTTCAGGGCGTCCATACCTCTGGTCGGTCTATCCAGAAACGGCATAGGCGGGCTGTTCACCACTGTGATTGACAGCTGCCGCGCTTGCCCACAGTTCAGCGACGTGGGATAGAGGCAGGCAGACGATGTGAACGCCTGAGACACCTCGTCAGTGGCGGGACTGAACACCTTCGTGATGCACTTCAGCAGCCTAGGCGTGGGCGGTCGGGATCAGGCGGTAGACATTCCGGTCCAGCTTTTCCAGAACGTGTTGCTGCACCAACTGTCTCAGGTAGCTGTTCACCATGCTCCGGTTCCATGTCAGCTCTCGCTGATCCAGGGCGTCCTCTATGTCGCCCATCAGAACTGAGAAATAGGGACGTCGTGCCTGTAGATGACGGATGGCAGCCAAGATCAGGAGTTGACGGTACATGACCCAGTGTGCGGCACAGGCCTTTCCCCTCCCCTGACAGGTGCATCAGGTAAAGGATGCTCCGGACTCCGACCGAATCCGGAAGTGGCGGCATTCCACACGGGCGGACGGGCACAGCTGTGCCGCAGAGCAGAGCAGGGCGGGCAGGCGGTGGCCGCGTTGATCCACAGGCCCGGCTGGACGGGATTTTTCCGGAATTCGGAGCAGGTCGTGAAGACAACGCAACCGGCCCGGCCCGGCAGGCTTTGTCGGTTGGAGGGGAAACATGCCTGAAGGCGGTGGGGCACCCGCCAACCCAGGGCTGCCCGTGGGCAACGGCCTTTGAAGGCACTGGCGGCCCAGAAAGACCAGGCGGTTCACCTTACCCAAATCTGCTCCCCACACCAGATACTGATGCCACCAGGGGCAGACCCCTCAGGTGAAAAGCGGTTTGCCTGCACGTTCAGGGGGCTTCTCACCGCCTCTGGCCTGAACCAGGCAAGCATTGCGCCAGGGTATTTTGCGGAGTGGAGTCAGCCTCTCTGGAAGCAGCAACGATCAGCCAAGCTCTGTTTCAGCGGCCCTGACGCGCAGCAGATCCACCTTCCAGAAACTCCTTCAGCCTCGTGGAGGGCCGCCATCCTCCAGGTGTTCGTGAGGGGCTTGCTGCGGAGTACTGAACGACAAGAGGGCCTGCTGGCCAAAGAGGTCTCGGTAGTAATGTGCGAGGGCCTGTTCCACAATGGCCGTCGCGCCGCTGCCTGTGGCATGACACAGGTGCGCCAGTTGGGTTTCGGTACTGCCCGAAAGCTTGAAGGTGCGCTGACGTTTGTCGCGCGGGATCACTGAGGGCCTGAGTTCATCGCCTGACTGTAGAGGGATCGGCGTACCGGGTATGTGTTCTGCCGCTCTGTGCCTTGGCACGGTGTTGACCTCCGTGATGAAGAGCCCCTTCAGAACGCCCACTCCTTCGCGGCTGACCGTCATCTAAAATCATGTCACTAGACAGTCGCCAGACCTCTTCTGGCTGCCAGACGGGTACGATTGCTTTCTTCTGACCCCTAGGAACTAAGGACATGCCTGATACTGAGTTGCTCATCCCCCTGCCCCATCCCGTGTTGACCAGTCTCTGCCGACTGATCAGTGACCGCCTGGGAGCTGACCTGGCGATTATTACCGACGTACAGCACAGCATTCTGGCCTCTCACAGCTGGCCGCTCAGTTTGCCTGTCCCGCCCCTGGCAGCGTTGATGACGGCCGATATGCTGGTCCTGACCGACACAACCCACGATCCCCGGTTCGAACGGTTGGCCGACGCCATGGGGGGCTTCCAGACCGGTTTTTATGCGGCCTCCAGCCTTCGGCGCGCCGATGGGGAGGTGGTGGGATTCCTGTATCTGCTCCGCCAACTGCCGCGCACTTTCGAGCGCCAGCACTATCAGGCGTTTCTGGACGCCATCTGTTTGGCGTCCAACTATCTGATGCAGCAACAGGCTCTGAAACGCGCGGTGCAGGTCGAGGCCCGGCTCCTGCCCTTCGAGAGCGGCGTCGAAACCCTTACCGACGCGGTCATCACCTACAACGATCTGGGCCGGATCACCTATGCCAACCGTCCCGCCGAGCAGTTGTTCGGGGCCTCTGCCACCGAGTTGGAGGGTCAACCCCTGAACGCCCTCATTCCGGGAGGTCCAGACCGGTTGCCCCGAGCCGACGCCGAGCGGTGGCAACTCGGTCATGTCGAGGGTCTCACCCAGGACGGGATGCTCCTGCACCTGGAGGTGGCCAGCCGTCAGTTGCAGGTGGACGGCAACCACTGCACCCTCCTCATCCGCAACGTGAGTAACCAGCAATGGACCGTCGCGGCGCTGGCCCAGAGTCAACTGCACACTCAAGCCCTGCTGCAGGCCATCCCTGACACCCTGTTCGTGCTTTCCAAAGAGGGAGTGGTCCTCAGCTACAAGCCTGACTCCATCCGCTTGGAGCGCGATCCCCTGGGCCGCAGTGTCTATCAGATCTGGCCGATAGATACAGCTGGACTGATCATGGTGTACTTGAATCTGACGCTGCAGGGCGATCGGCGCTCGCGGGCCTTTGTGGTGCAACCACCCCTGGGCAATGAGGACGGCCTCCAACTGCAAGGCCGCCTCACGCCGATGGGCAGTGAACGTGCCCTGCTGATCGTCCGTAATCTGACCCTGGAGGAGCAGCGGGATAGGTCGGGAACCTTTGCGGGGTCAAACCATGGGTCAACCGAAACCGAATCGCACCAGCAGGAACAAACGGCACTCCTGAACCCTGACGGGCACGACCCCAGCAACTGAATGGGGGGGGGCGCGTGTGGCGTTGTTCAAGCACGGCGTGATGGTCGTCCGGACCCGCTCAGTGCCCACGGCCTTCCAGAATCCCTGGAGGCGGGCGGCAGACCGGGTGGAAGTTGGAAGTCCATCACGCAAGGCGTGAAATGCCCGCGGCCTGCGCTGCGACGTGGCAACTGTTAAGGGCAGAACTTGATTCAAGGGTGACGGATGGACGGGTTCCAACACAGCTTTGACGAAGGCGGTTCCAACGCTCTGAGGAGTCCAGCTGGTGTCCAGGCTGCCTGCTTTGGGCGCGCTGGTGGCGCAGTCCAGTCGGGGGTCTGCCCAATCGGCGTGGCCGGAGCTGATGCCGTTGCCTGCATCGGTCACCACCAGACGCAACTCCTGGCGCCCTACCACGCCCACATTCACCCGCCTGGTGGCGCTGTTTCCGGTCAGCAGGCCGCTGTCGTACAATTTCACGCCGTCGCCGTACACCTGAAA
>JAQBPF010000153.1 GCA_028287665.1 Deinococcus sp.
CCGGGGCAGTTTTTTCTACGACCTCGCCAAAACGGGCGTGATGCGGCTTGCTCAGAACTGGGCCAGCGAACTCAAAGACGACTCCCGCGCCATCACCAGTGTCAGCGTGACGCCCGGATTTCTGCGGAGTGAGGAAATGCTGACCCATCTTGGCGTGACAGAAGACACCTGGCAGGAAGCCGTGAAACACGAACCCCATTTTGCCGAGTCCGAAACCCCGCATCTGGTGGGCCGGGGCATCGCGGCACTGGCGGCTGACCTACAAAAGCACCGCTTCAACGCTGCGGCTTTGGCCTCTTGGACATTGATGGACGAGTATGGATTCAGCGATCTGGACGGCAGGAAACCACACTGGGGGAACTGGTACCGGGACAAGGTGAAGGGAAGCTGACAGACAGCCCTCGGCTATGAGCAGAACAGGTGGCCTAGATCTTTTCCCACGCTCTACGATCCACCTCCCACGATCCTACTCATAGCCCTTCTGTCATCCTGAGTCCATGCCCTCAGATTTGCCCGTACCCGAGGAATTCGAGCCGGAAAACCGCGCCGAATGGCGGGCGTGGCTGAGCCAGCATCACGCCTCTGCGCGGGGCGTGTGGCTGGTCCTCCGCAAAAAAACTGCGCCTGTACCCAACCTGACCTGGGCCGAGGCCGTTCAGGAAGCCCTCTGCTACGGCTGGATAGACAGTGTGGGGCGTAAGTTGGACGACACGCGCTCGCGGCTGTACTTCACGCCGCGCAGGCGGGGCAGCGGCTGGAGCGCGGTCAATAAGAACCATATAAAGCAGCTGGAGGCGGCAGGCCAGATGACGGCTTCGGGGCAGGCCCGGATAGACGCGGCCAGAGCGGACGGCTCGTGGACGCTGCTGGACAGTGTGGAAGCTCTGGAAGTGCCGGATGATCTGCAGGCCGCTCTCGACACGGTTTCCGGTGCGCTGGACGGCTGGAACGCCTTCCCCGACAGTGCCAAGAAGGGCATCTTGCAGTGGATCGTGCAGGCCAAAACCGCGCCGACACGGGCCAAACGCATCACCCAGACGGCGGAACTGGCCGCGCAGGGCATCCGCGCCAACACCTGGAAGCCGGGGGGTTAACCTTTCCACAATTTTCTTCTTTGCGCTGCATCCTGCTTTATTCGGTAAAGTACCCCAATGGAATACCGGAACCTGGGCAAAAGTGGTCTGAAAGTCAGTGAAGTGGCGCTGGGCGGCTGGGAAACGTATGGCCGCAGCGTGAACGAAGACCAACTGGTGCGCGACATCGTGATGAAGGCCTACGAGGAAGGCGTGAATTTCTTCGATCAGGCCGATGTGTACGCCCGTGGCAAATCTGAGGAGATGATGGGCGCGGTGTTGCGCGAGTTGCCCCGGCATACGCTGGTCATTTCCAGCAAGGTCTTCTGGCCCATGAGCGACGATGTGAATGACCGGGGCCTCAGCAGAAAGCACGTGTTGGAAAGCATCGACGGAAGCCTGAAGCGGTTGGGCACGGATTACCTCGACATCTATTTTGCTCACCGTTACGACGAAAATGTGCCGATGGAAGAAATCGTGATGGCGTTTGATCAGGTCGTGCGCTCGGGCCGCGCCATGTACTGGGGAACGAGCATGTGGCCCGCCGCCCGTATTGCACAGGCCGTGGAATTTGCCCGCGCACACGGCCTGCACGCCCCCGTGACCGAGCAGCCCGAATACTCCATGCTGCGCCGCGAGCGTGTGGAAAAAGAAATCTTGCCCTACACCCAGGACGCGGGCGTGGGCCTGGTGGTCTGGAGTCCGCTGGCGATGGGCCTGCTGACTGGCAAATACGACGAGGGCAAGCCCGAAGGCGCACGCCTGACCGAAAACGAGAACTGGAGCAAGAACTTCCTGACCGATGAAAATATTCAGACTGTGCGCGACCTGAAACCTGTGGCCGACGACCTCGGCATCACGCGGGCGCAACTGGCACTGGCGTGGATTCTGCGCCAACCCGGTGTCAGCAGCGTGATTACCGGGGCCACCAAAGTCAGCCAGATCGAGGACACCGTGAAGGCCGCTGGAGTCCGCCTCAGCGAAGACGTGAGCAGCAAGATCGAATCGGTGTTGACGCGCTGATCCCGCTGTGATTCTGTCCGGCCTGCCCCCAGAGCAGGTCGGGTTTTTCTGTTGCCGGGCTCCAAACCCAGTCTGCAACTTTCGCCGCTCTCCATCCGCCGTCCCACGCCCTATGCTGACCGGATGACGCAGCAACAGGCCACCTCTTCAACAGCGGCCATAGAGACGCGGGAACTTCAGAAAGTGTACCGGGGGCGGGCGGTCGTAGACGGCCTCACGCTGACGGTGCAGCCCGGCGAGGTGTTCGGATTCCTCGGCCCCAACGGTGCGGGCAAAAGCACCACCGTCAAGATGTTGCTGGGCTTAGTTCATCCCAGCGGCGGCGAAGTGCGCGTGCTGGGCGGCCATCCCTCCGACCCCGGCGTGCGCTCTCGCCTCGGCTTCTTGCCCGAACAATTCCGCTTTCAGACGTGGATGACCGCCGAAGAATTCCTGCGTTTTCACGGACGGCTGGCGGGCCTGCGGGCCGACGAACTCCGCGCCCGCATTCCGCAGGTGCTGGAAACGGTGGGCCTCGGCGGGCGCGGCGCAGAGTCTCTGGGCGGCTATTCCAAGGGAATGTTGCAGCGGGCGGGGCTGGCCGGAGCGATTCTGGCGCGGCCCCAACTGGTCTTTCTGGATGAACCCACCAGTGCCCTAGACCCGATTGGGCGCGTGGAAGTGCGCGAGATCATCGAGGGCCTGCGGGCGCAGGGTGTGGCCGTGTTTCTCAATTCACATTTGCTGTCGGAAGTGGAGCAGGTGTGTGACCGGGTGGCCTTCGTGAAGGCGG